>NZ_BAAAVI010000136.1:0-6745 GCF_039534445.1 Streptosporangium fragile
CCCTGCTCGCCTCGGCCGTCGGCGACCACGACGCCGCCTACCGGCACCTGACCCTCCTGGGACGGCTGGCGGAGCGCAACGGACTCACGTGGTGGCGCGGCCGGGCCCTGGCCGCTGCGGGGTCGCTCCCCGCGCACCTGCCGGACCTGTTCCCGCGCCAGGAGGGCGGCGAGTCGTACGGGCCGGGCGGGGGATTCTCACGGGCGGCGCCGGGAGGCGTCGCCCCGCCCTGGGCCGGTCTCGACCGCGCCAGAAGCCTGTCGTGAGCATCGCCCGGCCACCCGCTGCGGGCCGCTGACGGACGGGATCCGCTCCGCTCCGGCCGAGCGGCCGGTGCCCGGCCCCCGGGCCGGGCACCGGCGCCCCGCCGCCCGGCGGCGGATCCCACGCCCGGCGCCGGCCGGGTGACACCCGCGCCGGATCGGGGAGCCGGGCGCGTGGCGCCCGGCCGGCTCAGGGGGCCGGCGCGTCGAGGATCGGGATCAGCTCCTCCTCCTCGTAGGCCAGGTGGCTTTCCAGCTCGTCCGTGAGCCGTTCGACGTCGGAGAGCACCCGCAGCGGGTCCGCGCCGTCGGTGGAGACGACCTCCTGCAGTTCGGCGAGGAGGGCCGCGATCTTCTCGTGCTCCCGGCGCAGCCGGTCCAGGACCGGGGTGAGCTCGGGTCGGCGCCCGGCGAGGAACGGGAACATCCCGGCGTCCTCACCGGTGTGGTGATGATGCAGCCCCCGGCAGACGGTCAGGCAGTTCACCCGGAGTTGGGCGCCCAGCCCGGGACCCGACCCGGCGATCTCCTTGCGGATCAGGGCGAGCTCCCGCCGGAAGGCGTCGTGGATCAGCTTGAGGGCCGCGCCCCACGACTTCGCGTTCGGGTTCGGCGGGCCCGGGACCGGCTCCAGGGCGACCACCGGGATGACGCGTGACGTCTTGGCCTGGTAGCCGGCCCATCCGGGGTCGGCCTCGGCGGCGCGGGCGAAGGCGCGGTCGCGTTCGGCGCCCTCCAGGACGACGGCCCGCGCCTCGTGGGTGAAGGCACCGCTCTCGACCTTCACCCGAGGATTGGCCACCAGGTTGTGGAACCAGGCCGGGTGGTGCGGCGCGCCACCGGCCGAGGCGATGACCAGGACCCGGTCGCCGTCGGGAAGGTAACCGAGCGGGGTCGTGTGCGGGACACCGGACCGCGCCCCGACGGTGGTCAGCAGGAGCAGCCGGGCCCCCTCGAAAAAACCGCCGACCCGCCCGCCGTTGGCGCGGAACTCCTCGATGACCTGCTGGTTGAAATCGTTCGGCATTCTCTGCTTTCTTCTCCGGAACCGTGGTCCCGCGGACCGCGCGCGGGCATGACGAAGAACCCGCCCGGTGGGCAGGGTGAAATCACCACGGGGCGGTCTCGACCGTGATGGGGAAAACAGGAGAGGTGCGCCAGGCGCCGTTCATGAACGGCTTGCGAAATCGGCGGCACCGCCGAGCAGGTGAAAACGTCGCGCGAGAAGCGCGGGAAGGGGGAGAAAGGAAAGGCGGGCCTCTCGCCCGCCCGGCGGTCACGCCGTGGCCGGGTGCCTCACTCGCTCTTGGCCCATGGCCGACCCGGCAGTCACGACGTCAACCCTAGTGCCGCGAACACGCCAGGGCAACGTCGTTCTCGGGTCGGTCGCTCGCACCGACTTGTGGCCTGCCGGCCTCCCGGCGCCACTTTTCATGATCATCGGCAGGTTGTCTCATGTGGTTTCCAAGAGTGATGGGCCAACGTGGACGAGGCTGGATCCCTTGCTTCCTCCGGCCGCCAATGGAAAGCAGCGGGCCTGCCCGGAAAGAGGGGCAACTCTATCGTGATGTGCTCTGCCGGCGAGTCGCGAACAGGTAACCCGTCAAGGGCAATGGAGCAGGTTTAGAGGGCCGGGCGGCCCGGACCCTTGAATGCCCGCCCCAGGCAGGAACGCCCTTGCATCCCCTCCACATCGCCATTCCGTGCCCAACGCGCGGCCTCGACTCCGGAGGCTCCCTCTTGAACCGGCTATTCAGTCATGCCCTGACGCGATGGACGGCGCTTCACGTGCTCGCTGTGATGCTCTCCTCTCTCGCCTGGCCCGTGCCCGCGATGGCCGCACCGGCGGCGACACCACCTCGGGGCGTTGCGGCGTCGTCGGCCGACGGCGTGCCCAAACTGATCGATCTGGGCAGCCTCAACGCCGGCGGCCTCGGTCGCTTGGTCGACTATGTCGGAAGGATCAACAACAGAGGCCAGATCCCGGCGACGCGCTACAAAAGCACCAGCGAACATTTCAACAGAGCCATTCTGTTCTCCACCGGATCGGACACCGGGACACAGGTCACGGAGATCCACCCCGGCCTCGGCCTCAACGAGGAGTGGAGCAACAGCACTGCCCGGGACATCAACAATGACGGAACGGTAGTCGGGAACTACAGCGAGCAAAGAGCCAGCATGCCCACCATGCAGCCCAGGGCGTACCTCTTCAAGGACGGCGCGGTGACCAAGCTGGAGTTGAACCACGCGCGGGCGGTCAACGACCGCGGGCAGGTCCTGGGCGACAACTGGCTGCGCGACCCCGACGGTTCGATCCTGAAGATCTCCCCGTCGCACACCGATGACGAGATAGGGGCTTACTCGCTGAACAACGCCGGTGAGGTGGTCGGCGCCGCGGACGGGGACCCCGATCCGGACAATCTCCGGCCCGTCGCCTTCCGCACCAGGCCCGGCGAGCCGCTCAACCTCGAACGTGACCGGCTGACCGCCTCTGGGCACCCCGCGACCCTGGCTCTCGCCATCAACAACAGGGGCCAGGTGGCCGGCTTCGGCAAGGACGAAACCGGTGGCTACATCCCCCTCATGTGGGACAAGGACGGCGGCGTCCAGGTGATGAAGACCCCGTACGGCGGCCAGGTGCTCGCGATCAACGATGCCGGCGTCGGGGTGGGATTCATGAATCGCCTCGAATCCAACGGCGTGTTCGTCGCCCAGCATGCCGCCCTGTATGTGAACGGTCAGGGATTCGACCTGAACACCCTGGTGCCGGACACCATGGGCTACACCCTGGTCGAGGCCAACGGCATCAACGACCTCGGCCAGATCACCGGGATCATGGAGCGCAAGTTCGGGGGCGTGTATCACGCCTTCCGGCTCGACCTGGGAGTGGGCAGGCCCGTCATCAAGTCGCTCACCCTGGAGACGCGGATGTACCCCTCCGAGGAGTGGGTCCCGGTGCCGGAGAGCGGGACGTTCGACGGCAACCAGGTCCGCGTCACCGTCGCGGTCACCAACCCCGGTGCCTACCCCGCGCCCGTCCAGCTGGTGCTGAATGAGGAGAAGTCCGGCCTGTTCCTGCCCGGCGGGATGTTCGACCTGGTTCTCCGCCCGTACGAGACCGTGACGAAACAGGTGGTCTGGGACACCGAGGGGTTCGCCTGGTACAAGGGCCAGGCGCGCTCGGACCGCGCCGTGACCGCCAAGCTCCTCGTCGCCGGTGGTGTCGTGCATGACAACCGGACCGAGCCGCTCCTGGTGCGGCCCAAGCCCGTGGTCCTCGTGCACGGGTTCATCAAGGACGCGCAGACGTGGGGGGACCACGCGTCTCTCCTGGCCTCCCTCCACCCGCTGCTGAAGGGTTTCGCGGTCGGCGACGGGCAGGCCCCGGGAAAGCTGTCTCTGGGGGATCCGGCCAACCCGTATGAGCCCACCCTGAACTACGGGGAGAACGCCAGGCAGCTGTCGCTGTACGTCAAGGGAGTGCTTGAGAAGACGGGCGCCTCCCGTGTCGATCTGCTGACCCATTCCCTGGGCGGCCCGGTGGCCCTGCTCATGCTCCACAACTACGACGTAGAGAATCCGCTGGACGGCAAGCCGTCGGTGAACCGGCTGCTGCAGATGGGCGCGCCGATCCTGGGAACGCCCTGCGCGGACCTGGTCATGGACCTCGTGCACGACGAGCAGCGGAGAAACCCGGACGCCAAGATGCCGTACTGGCCGGCGCTGCTGTATATGAGCGAGGAGTTCGCCCCGGAGTTCCACGACGAGGTCACCGGTCCGAGCGAGGTGAAGGTCTCGACGCTCGTGGGCTGGAAGCACAAGGTGAAGTGCCCGAGACTCGACCGTGAGAAAGGCGAGTTCGTCGACACGGAGATCGACGGCGATGGCTTCGTGCCGTGGCAGAGCGCGCATGCCGGCTACTACGACAGCCTTTATACCACCACCACGCATGGGGAGATGACCAGGTCGGCGGAGGACATCCGCACCTATGTCAAGCCGCGGCTGGCCTCGCGGCTGACCGATTCCGACAACCCCAGCGGTGAGCTGCCCCCCAAGCCGGAGGAGGAAGGGAAGCAGGTCACGGGGCCGGGCAGGGACAGCGCGGAGCCCGGTAGGGGCGTCACCGCCGCCGGGGCCGGTGCGGATGACGGCGCCGCCGGTGCGGTGTCGACCTTCGCCACGCCGTCGGCCGTGGTGGAGGCGGGCAAGACCGTGAGCGTGCCGCTGGAGGTACCGGCGGGCACCAGGCTCGGTGTCGTCGGGATGCTGCCGCAGACCGTCGGGCTGCTGCTGCGGGATCCGGCGGGCAAGGAGGCGGCGTCGTACACGGCCGGCGGCGACGTGGCCAGGCAGCCCATCCAGGGACTGAACGTGGCCAAGCCGCAGGCCGGGGCATGGACGCTGGAGGTCACCAACACCGGCACCGAGCCGGTCACCGCCGGTGTGGTGGCCTGGATCGCGGGGAACACGGTGACGGTGGCGGCCGAGGCCGAGGCGTCGGAGGACGGCCGGGTGACGGTGAAGGCCACGGTCACCGACGGCGGGCAGCCGGTCACCGGGGCGACGGTGAAGGCGGTCCTGCTGGGAGAGGACGGCGCCCGGCATGAGCTGACGCTGGCCGACGACGGCGGCAGCGGGGACGGCGGTGCCGGGGACGGGGTGTACGGGGCCGGGAGCGAGGCGCTGGCCGACGGTGTGTACGGCATCGCGGTGCGGGCCGAGAGCGCCAAGGGGCTGCGGACCGACCGCGCCGTGGTGGAGGTGGCCAAGCCTGATTTGCGGGAGTTCGAGCTGGAGCTGTCGGCTGATCCGGGCGGGTCGGTGTCGGCGTCGCCGGCGATGGAGAAGTACCGGGCCGGTACGACGGTGACGTTGACCGCCACGCCCGAGGCCGGGCGGATGCCGACCGGGTGGGTCGTGGACGGGCACGAGCGGCCGGCCGGGACGCTGCGGCTGGTCATGGACGGGCCGCATACGGTGGTGGCCCGGTTCGGGTCGTACACGGTGACCGAGCTGGGCGGCGCGCCGGGTGAGTGGGCCGATCACACCAAGGCGACCGCGCTCAACGACCGCGGGCAGGTGGCGGTCACGGTGGAGCCGGCGCTGCGCAGCCGGCAGGCGATGCGCTGGCAGGACGGGGTGTTCACCGCGCTGGGCGGCCTGCCGTGCACCGATCAGGACAGCCGCTCCTGTAACACCTACGCCACCGGTATCAACGAGGCCGGGGATGTCTCCGGCACGGCCACCACGCCGGTGAACGGCCGCAACGAGGAACACGCGGTCGTCTACCGCGCCGATGGGACTGTGCAGGATCTGCAGCCGGCCGACAGGCCGAAGGACACCATCAGCTGGGCCTGGGACCTCAACGACACCGGTCAGGTGTCCGGCTGGATGCGCCTGTCGTACGACTACGACGCCAACCCGTTCGTGGTGTGGGAACGGGGAGCCGCGGTCACGCTGCCGGACGAGCCGCAGTTCACCGCCCGCGACGGGGCGCCCATGGGCCGGATCAACAACTGGGGTCAGGTGGCCGGGGCCCATGTGACCGAGCGGGGCATCGAGGGCCTGCCCCTGAGCTGGCAGCCGGCCGTCTACCGGGACGGGGAGACGACCAAGCTGCCGGTGGACGGGTGCGCCTCGGCGCACGGCACCGCCTCGGACGTCAGCAACGTCGGGACGGTGGCCGGGTACCTGCGCTGCGATGAGGGCGGCAAGAAGGTCCCGCGCGCCGCGGTGTGGCAGGACGGCAAGCGCACCGATCTGGGCAAGGGCCGGGCGACCGCGATCAACGATCACGGGCTGGTGGCCGGGCTGACCGCGGAGGCCTCGCCGGCCGTCTACTGGGCGCCCACGCTGTGGCTGGAGGGTAAGGCCTACAAGCTGGCCGATCTGCTGCCCCGGCCGCTGTGCCCCGACGACGACGATGCCACCACCCGGCCGTGCATGGGTGTGTATGAGCTGGTGGATGTCAACTCCGCCGGGCAGGTGCTGGCCCGCGGGTTCGTCCGGGACCGCTCGGCCACCTCGGCCGGGTTCTCCCAGTCGCCGCGGTCGTTCCTGCTGTCCCCGACCGCGGCGCGGGCGGATCTGCAGGTCGAGCAGACGGTCTCGGCGAGTGAGCCGGGCCCGGGCGCGAGGCTGACCTGGACGGCCACGGTGACCAACACCGGCCCGCAGGCCGCCACCGATGTCGTCTTGGACGTGCTGTTGCCGCAGGAGCTGGCCGGGGCCGCGGCCTGTGACACCTGGCGGGGTATCTGCACCCGGATCAAGGAGGGGTTCCGCAACACGGTCAAGGTTTTGCAGCCGGGCTGGAGCGCCAAGGTCGAGGTGTCCGCGACCATCCCGGCCAACACCGCCGCCGACACCGTGCTGACCGCGCGGGCGCTCGCCGCGTCCCGGGCGGTGACCGACCCGGACCCGGGCGACAACACCGCCGCCACCAGCGCGACGGTCAAGCCCTGGCTGGACAGGACCGGGAT
>NZ_BAAAVI010000137.1:0-5844 GCF_039534445.1 Streptosporangium fragile
CCGTGCCCGGCGCCGCGCCGCCCGAGGCCGCGGCGCTCTCCCGGCCGGCCCCGCACGCCGCCAGCAGGGCGCCGGCGGCGGGCAGCGCCACTCCGAGGAGGCCCAGCCGACGCAACGCCTCACGGCGCGGGATGAGCCCGTCGGCGTGGTCGACCGCGATCTCTTCGACGAGGTAACGGTGGAAAGGCGTCATTCCTCCACGGTAGGAGGGGCCTGCGAAAGGCCGGGTAAAGCCGGGTCACCGCCCGCTCAGTTCAGCCGCTTGAGGTAGCCGTTCGCCACCAGCCACTCCACCGACACGTCCGGGGACGACTGCGGCGCCTCCGGGATGTGCTTGCTCACCACGTGGTACTGGGTGCCCCGGCCCGCCTGCTGGAACGCCGGGGCGGCCGGACCCGCGTCGACCTTGAACTCCTTGACGACCTCGTACGCGTGGTAGTTGCACACGTACTGCGGGGCGCCCGCGAAGGTGTTGAGGTTGCTCGGGGGCAGGGCGCGCCCGATGTAGGAGGCGCCGAGCGGGGCGAGGAAGGAGCCGCGCTCGCTGCCGAAGCGGTCGAGCCTCAGGCCGACGTACAGGGTGACGGTCCTGACGATCGGCTTGCCGTTGATGTAGCCGCCGGAGTGGGCGAAGCCGTAGTCGGGCGGGTAGCGCCACCCGTTCGCGGCGGTGTCCCAGTAGCGGTCGACGAACTGGTGCGGCCGGAGGCCGTTCAGCGGCACGTAGCCCTTCAGGATCTCGGCGAGCGGTCCCGTCTTCGGCAGGTACTTCGGTCCGAGGTTCGGGTCGTTGTCGATGTACGGCGGCCCGCAGACCTGGTACTGCGCCGGCGGGTCCGTCACGGCCGGGGGCGGGGCGGCCGGCGGGTGGGCGGACGCGCCGGCCGGGGCGGGACCGGTAAGGCCGGTGAGGGCAGCGGCGACGATACTGATGGCGACGGCCAGCGGTGTGCCTCGTCGGAAATGCCGCACGAATCCTCCTGGTTGGCTCACGGGGTGTGAAATAGGCTTTTCTGGTGTTCTTCCGGTCCGTGAATCGGCGTGCACGACATCGCGGGAGGGCGTTTTCTCCGCCCACCCGGGAATCGCACTCCCGGAACCCGGACGTCCGGTGCCGGAGGCCCGGATAAGCGCCGGTTCCCGCGCCGAACGAGGTGATCGCCCCGTGATTACCCGGCCGTTGATCAACGGCATCGTCCGCACGTTAAGTGATTGACAAAAACGCGACGACAAACGCCTCGATATTCCTCATCTGCCATCGCGGCGAGAAAGTGCCAGGAATTATCGTCAATTCCCCCGTTGGGGGGAAAGTCAATTCGGCCTAATGAAAAGCGAATATTGACCGGAATGCGGTGGTTAGGGCATCCGGCCCCGGGTAGGACCCGGACCATGGCACGGGGGGGACGGATCTCCCGCTGGCCGGTGCTCCGGCAACTGCGGGGACAGGACGCCAGGGGCGACGCCGCGCGCTCGGCACGGACCGACGCGCTGCGACCCCGCACCGAGGAGGCCGACACGGTCGCGCGGTCGGTCTGCCCGTACTGCGCGGTCGGCTGCGGTCAGCTGGTCTACGTCAAGGACGGAAAGGTCACCCAGATCGAGGGCGACCCCGACTCGCCCGTCTCGCGCGGACGGCTCTGCCCGAAAGGGTCGGCGAGCAAGCAGCTCGTCACGCATCCCGGGCGGCAGACGCACGTGCTCTACCGGCGCCCGCACGGCACCGAGTGGGAGCGGCTCGACCTCGAGACCGCGATGGACATGATCACCGACCGGGTGCTGCGGACCCGGCGGGAGACGTGGCAGCAGGAGGAGGACGGCAAGGTCGTCCGGCGCACCCTGGGCATCGCCAGCCTGGGCGGGGCCACGCTGGACAACGAAGAGAACTACCTGATGAAGAAGCTCTACACCGCCCTGGGCGCGATCCAGGTGGAGAACCAGGCCCGTATTTGACACTCCTCCACCGTCCCCGGTCTGGGGACCAGCTTCGGGCGTGGCGGCGCGACGGACTTCCAGCAGGACCTGGTGAACGCCGACTGCATCGTCATCCAGGGCTCCAACATGGCCGAATGCCACCCGGTGGGGTTCCAGTGGGTGATGGAGGCCAAGGCCCGCGGGGCGAAGGTGTTCCACGTCGATCCGCGCTTCACACGGACCAGCGCGCTCGCCGACCGGCACGTCCCGATCCGCGCCGGGACCGACATCGTCCTGCTCGGCGCGCTGGTCAACCACGTGCTCGCCAACGAACTGGACTTCCGCGAGTACGTGCTGGCCTACACCAACGCCTCGACGATCGTGTCCGAGCGCTTCGAGGACACCGAGGATCTGGACGGGCTGTTCTCCGGTTTCGACCCCGGGGCGCGCAAGTACGACCCGTCGAGCTGGTCCTACCAGGGCGCGGCCGAGGAGGAGGCACCGGGCGAACACCTGGAGGGCGGCCGCCGCCACGCCGAGGCCGCGGGCCCCCACCAGTACGGCTCGGGCGGTCCTCCGGCGCCCGCCACACCGCCCACGGACCCGACGCTGCAGCATCCCCGCTGCGTCTACCAGATCGTCAAACGGCACTTCGCCCGCTACACCCCGGAGAGGGTCGCGGAACTGTGCGGCATCCCCCCGGAGGCGTTCGCCGAACTCGCCGAGGCGATCACCGCCAACTCCGGCCGGGAGCGCACCACCGCCTGGGTCTACTCGGTCGGCTGGACCCAGCACACGGTGGGCGCGCAGTACATCCGCACGGCCGCGATCCTGCAGCTGCTGCTCGGCAACATGGGCCGCCCCGGCGGCGGCATCCTGGCGCTGCGCGGCCACGCCAGCATCCAGGGCTCCACCGACATCCCGACGCTGTTCAACCTCCTGCCGGGCTACCTGCCGATGCCCCACGCCCACCTGCACGAGGGGCTGGACCACTACCTGGAGACGGTGGGCTCCCCCACGGGCTTCTGGGGCAACCGGCGCTCCTACATGGTGAGCCTGCTCAAAGCGTGGTGGGGCGAGGCCGCCACCGCGGAGAACGACTTCCGCTTCGACCACCTGCCCCGCCTCACCGGCGACCACGGCCACTACACCACCGTGATGGGACAGATCGACGGCACCGTGAAGGGCTACTTCGTGGTGGGGGAGAACCCCGCGGTCGGCTCCTCGGGCGGCAAGGCGCAACGCCTCGGGCTGGCCAACCTCGACTGGCTGGTGGTGCGGGACCTGACCCTGGTGGAGACGGCCACCTTCTGGAACGACGGCCCGGAACTGGAGACCGGGGAGATGCGCACCGAGGACATCGCCACCGAGGTGTTCTTCCTGCCCGCCGCGAGCCACGTGGAGAAGGAGGGCACCTTCACCAACACCCAACGGCTGCTGCAGTGGCGGGAGAAGGCGCTGGACCCCCCGGGTGACTGCCGCAGCGAGCTGTGGTTCTACTACCACCTGGGCAAGCGGATCAGGAGGAGGCTGGCCGGCGACGAGATCGACCGGCCGCTGCGGGAGCTGACCTGGGACTACCCCGAACACGGCGAGCACGCCGAACCCTCGGCGGAGGCCGTGCTGCGCGAGATCAACGGCACCGGACCCGACGGGCGGGCTCTGTCGGCCTACACCGAGCTGCGGGCCGACGGCTCCACCCGGTGCGGCTGCTGGATCTACTGCGGGGTCTACGCCGGCGAGGTCAACCAGGCGGCGCGGCGCAGGCCGGGACGCGAGCAGACCCTGGTCGCGCCCGAATGGGGCTGGGCGTGGCCGGCCAACCGGCGCATCCTCTACAACCGGGCCTCCGCCGACCCCGAGGGCCGCCCGTGGAGCGAGCGCAAAGCCTACGTCTGGTGGGACGCCGAGCGGGGCCGGTGGACCGGGGACGACGTGCCGGACTTCGAGCCGGACAAACCGCCGGACTACCTGCCGCCCGAGGGGGCCGTCGCCCAGGCGGCGCTGTCCGGGGCGGCCCCGTTCATCATGCAGTCCGACGGCAAGGGCTGGCTGTTCGCCCCGGCGGGCCTGGCCGACGGGCCGCTGCCGGCGCACTACGAGTCACACGAGTCGCCGGTGCGCAACACGCTGTACGGGCAGCAGGCCAACCCCGTGCGCAAGGTCTACCGGCGCCCCGAGGCTCCTTACAACCCGCCGGAGTCGCCGCGCTTCCCGTACGTGCTGACGACCTACCGGCTCACCGAGCACCACACCGCCGGTGGCATGAGCCGGTCGCTGGCCTACCTCGCCGAGCTGCAGCCCGAGCTGTTCTGCGAGGTGTCCCCGCAGCTCGCCGCCGAGCTGGGACTGTCCAACGGGGGCTGGGCCACGATCGTGACGACCCGCACCGCCGTCGAGGCCCGCGTCCTGGTGACCGAGCGGATCCGGCCGCTCCGCGTCCAGGGCCGGACGGTCCACCAGATCGGGCTGCCGTACCACTGGGGCGGCCGCGGCCTGGTGACCGGCGACGTCGTCAACGACCTGCTGCCCCTCGCGCTCGATCCGAACGTCTACATCCAGGAGGGTAAGGCCACCACCTGTGACCTGCGGCCCGGCCGGCGCCCCACGGGCAGGGCGCTGCTCGACCTGATCGAGGAGTACCGTCATGGCTGAGCGGATGGGGTTCTTCACCGACACGAGCGTCTGCATCGGGTGCAAGGCCTGCGAGGTCGCCTGCAAGGAATGGAACGACGTCCCCGACGACGGGTTCGTCTTCCGGGCCACCTCCTACGACAACACGGGCAGCCTGGGGGCGAGCACCTGGCGGCACGTGGCCTTCATCGAGCAGCCACGCCGTGTGCGGGCGGAGGAACCCGGCGGTGAGGACGGCCAGGAGGGCGTCGAGGGCTGGCTGATGTCCTCGGACGTGTGCAAGCACTGCACACACGCCGCCTGCCTGGACGTCTGCCCCACCGGGGCGCTGTTCCGCACCGAGTTCGGCACGGTGGTGGTCCAGGCCGACGTCTGCAACGGCTGCGGGTACTGCGTGCCGGCCTGCCCCTACGGCGTGATCGAGCGCAGGGAGCGCGACGGGCGGGCCTTCAAGTGCACGATGTGCTACGACCGCCAGCTCGGCGGGCTGGAGCCGGCCTGCGCGAAGGCCTGCCCGACCGACTCCATCCAGTTCGGGCCGCTGGACGAACTGCGCGCCCGCGCCGAGGAACGGGTCACGCGGCTGCACGGCGAGGGACGGCCCGAGGCCCGGCTGTACGGGGCGAGTCCCGACGACGGCGTGGGCGGGGACGGGGCGTTCTTCCTGCTGCTCGACGAGCCCGAGGTGTACGGCCTGCCGCCCGACCCCGTGGTCACCACCAGGGACCTGCCCGCGATGTGGCGCTGGGCGGCGGGCGCCGCGCTCTCCCTGGCCGGGGCTGTCGCGCTGTCCTTCCTGGGCGCCGGGAGAGGCCGGTGCGCTGCCGGGAGGGGCCCGTGCCGCCCGGGAGCGGCGCGGAGGTGGTCGAGGTGAGGAGAGGTGAGGAGCCGGTGGTGCCGGAGGCGGAGTTCCGCTCCTACTACGGGCAGCCGATCATCAAGTCCCCCGTCTGGCACGAGCCCCACATGCCCGCGTACCTCTATCTCGGCGGGCTGTCCGGGGCCGCGTCGACGATGGCCGCCGTGGCCCGGCTCACCGGGCACGACCGCCTCGGGCTCACCGCCCGAGTCACCGCCGCCCTCGGCGCGACCGCCGGCGCGGGCTTCCTGGTCGCCGAGCTCGGCAGGCCGGAGCGCTTCCTCAACATGCTGCGTGTGTTCAAGCCCACCTCGCCGATGAGCATGGGCTCCTGGATCCTGGCCGCCCACAGCGGGCTGACCGCGCTCGCCGCCGCCCCGGCGGTCGCCGCCGTCCTGCCCGCCGCCGCCCCCGCGGGCGCCGCCCTCCTCCCCCCCCGC
>NZ_BAAAVI010000138.1:0-5805 GCF_039534445.1 Streptosporangium fragile
GCGGGCAGCATGCCGAACCCACCACCGAAGATCAAATCAACCTAACGAAGTACTACTAGTAACGTCCGGCGCGGCGCAGGGCACGGGGGCGCCCGTCCGGGTCGCACACGAGGTGGTAGAACGGCGTGGCCCAGGCGGTCGTCCACGGGGACATGCGCGACGTCTCGTACACGCGCAGCCGTCCGGGCGGGCGAGGGCCGCGGCGGCCCCCGGCGTGCCACCGTTCGAGAGCGGCGGCCGAGGAGGCGAGGGCGTCGAAGAAGGACCGTGGGTCGAGCAGGTCGGCGTCCGGGAGGTCAGGGCGGTCCAGGTGTTCCCGGGCGAGGGTCAGCCGCAGGTCCCGGGCGAGCCGGCGGGCGCCGTCGCCGAGGCCGCCGGGGTCCGAGGGCTCGCGGTCGTCGAGGGTCTCGTCGAGCATCGCGCAGGTCAGCTCGGAGTCGTAGGTCCAGGACCGGCGGTTGAAGTTGTCCGAGCCGACGGTCGCCCACACGTCGTCGATCACGCAGACCTTGGCGTGGACGTAGACGGGGGTGCCCTGGGGGCTCTCCACCCCGTAGACCGCGAAGCGGTCCCCGCCCGCCCGTTTCAGCACGGAGACGGCCTGGTCGCGGCCCAGGATCTGCGGGGTCCCCGCGAGTGGCCCGTCCTGGTCGGGATGGAGCGGCAGGATACTGATCATCCTCAGGCAGGGGTTGGCCTCCAGCGCGTCGGCGAAGCACCGGGCGATCTGCGGGGACCACAGGTACTGGTCCTCGATGTAGATCAGGGCGCGGGCCCGGCGCAGCGCCTTCAGATAGCCGCGGGCGACGCTGCGCTCCCCCCGCGGGGCGAACGGGTAACGGGTCCGGCGGTGGGCGTAGGTGCGCAGCAGCTGCACGGAGTGCGGGCCGCACGGGGGCGGGTCGGGGGCCTGCGGCGGCAGCGGGTCCGGCACGGTGTCGTCGTGGCGGAGCAGGTCCGCGATCCGGTGCACGGGGTTGCGGGTCAGCGGGGTGCGGTCCTCCCAGCGCTCCCGGAAGACGGCCTCGACGTCGCCGACGGCGGGCCCCTGGATCGCGGCCTGCACGTCGTGCCAGGGCGGGCGCGGCCCGTACACCCCGGCCATCGCCGCGGCCTGGACGTCACCCCGGTGGGAGGCGTCGTCCCGGCGACTCCAGCACAGGTCGATCCCGCCGACGTAGGCGATGTCGCGCCGGGGGTCGTCGCGGTGGCGCAGGACTACGAGTTTCTGGTGGTGCGAGCCGCCGGGCGGCACGCGCATGTCGCGCACGCACTCCCCGCCGGCCGCCTCGATGGCCTCGCCGAGGTGGCGGTTCTCCTCCTCGCTGAAGCGGAGGCGGTCCCAGTGCGAGCGCCAGAGCAGCCCCTTGACGACGACCCCGCGCCGCGCGGCCTCGGCGAAGACGTCGGCCACCTCCGTGCCGGGACCGCCGAGCCGCTGGCTGGGATCGCCGCGCCAGTCGGTGAACAGCAGCAGGTCTCCGGCGCGTAACCCGCCGACCCGGTCCAGCAGCTCGGCGAAGTACGGTGCGCCGTGGGGGATGGGCCGGACGGTGTTGCCCCGCGACCAGGCGGTGCCGCTGTCGTGCCGGGTGTCGATCCGCGACGCCGGGTTGCCGCGCTCCTCGCGGCTGAGAAACCAGTCGTCTTCCCTCATCCGCTCCGTCCTACCCGGCTCCGCCGTGTTCTCACGCCCCGGCTTCGCCCGTGCCCCGGCCGTTCTCCTGCCGCCTCCGCCTCCACGTCCCGGCCGCTCGCGTGCCCCGGCCGTCCGCCCGGCCGGGGCCGCGGTGCCCGGGACGATCCCGGCCGGCGTCAGACGACCGTGATCAGCTTGATCAGCTGCTCGCGGAAGCGGTCGTACTCGTCGACCGCGCCGAGCAGGACGTCGGAGTTCCGCTCCGCGCGACGCGCCGTCCCCAGGACCTCCCGGCCGGCCGGGGTGATCTCGACCAGCGTGCGGCGGCGGTCGTGGTCATCGGTCTTCCGCTCCACGTATCCGGCCCGGTGCAGCCGGTCGATCGTCCGGCTCATCGTCTGGTCGGTCACCCGGCACAGCGTCGCGAGCTCCCGCTGCGCCAGCCGGCCGTCGACGACGTGGTGGAGGACGATCAGCCCCGCGTGGGTGAGGTCGTGCGCCGCCAGGAAGTCGTGGAAACGCCCCTCCACCAGCCGGGCGGCCACCGAGAGCAGGCGGCCGGTCGGCCAGGAGCGGATGTCGTCGCGCACCGCGTTCGGATCTCGGGCGATCTCCTGCTGGTCTCCTCCGGCCACCTGCCCATTGTCACAGAAACGGGAGGCGGAGAGTTCCCCGCGTGTCCCGGGCGGCTTCCGGCGGTGGGAAAGGCGGACAGGGGGGAACGGGGCGGAGAACGGAGGGGGCGTCGGGGCAGGAGGACATTTGTTCAGCAGGCTGAGTAAATGCATAATGCTCAGCGTGCTGAACGATGTTTCCCGCCACTCCCGTGTCCCCCACCCGACGGCCGGCCGCACCCTGCTCTGGGGGATCGCCGCCAGCGCGGTCCTGACCGGGCTGGTCTGGCTGCTGGGCCGGCGCCTGGAGGGCATCGAGCTCCTGCCGGACCAGGGCGCCTCCTGGTACTACTGGAAGCTGCCCGAGCCGACCGTGTGGACCCGCGCCTCGGCCTGGCTCGGGTACGCGGCCCACCAGATCGCCTCCTGGTGGCTGATCTACTACGCCCAGACCCGGGTCCGCCGCTACACCGCCGGACTGCACCGGGTGAACGTGATCGCGCTGGCGGTCAACTTCGGGTTCGTCGTCCTGCACACCCTGCAGACCCACCTGTTCTACGACGGGCTCGCCCAGGACGTGTCGATCTTCAGCTCGCAGGGCTCGGTGGTCCTCCTGCTGGTCGCCGTCCTGCTCATGGAGAACGGGCGCCGCGGGCTCTTCGCCGGCCGTCCGGCCCCCATCTCCGCCGAGGTGGTGACGTTCGCCCGCAAGTATCACGGCTACCTGTTCAGCTGGGCCGCCGTCTACACCTTCTGGTACCACCCCATGGAGAGCACGAGCGGGCATCTGGTCGGCTTCTTCTACATGTTCCTGCTCCTGCTCCAGGGCAGCCTGTTCATGACCCGGGCGCACACCGACCGCCGGTGGACCGTGACGCTGGAGCTCCTGGTCGCCGCGCACGGCACCCTGGTCGCGGTGATGAGCAGCGGGCCGGGCGGCGCCTGGCCGATGTTCCTGTTCGGCTTCCTCGGGATCTTCGTGATCACCCAGATGCACGGCCTCGGGCTGTCCCGTGCCACCAGGTGGATCCTCGCCGCCGCCTACGCCGGCGCCGTCCTCGTGGTGTACGCCGCCCTCGGGTTCGGCCGCGTCGACGAGATCGTCCGCATCCCCGTGATCGAATACCTGCTGGTGGCCGTGCTGGCCGTGCTGCTCTGGCTGGGCCTGCGCGCCGCGAGGCGGGTGACCGGCCGCGGGCCCGGGGACGGCCGGGCCCGGCCCGCCCCTGCCGGCGGCCGTCCCGCGCCCGGCGAGCCCGAGCGAGGCGAGGCGTCCGCCGGACGGGACCGTTCCTGAGCCCCGCCCTCCCGCGTCGCCGCCCCGCGACACCCCCGAAGATCTTGATGACGGCCCGGCGGGCTGTCAGTCTGACACGGTGGCAGCATTCGCCGGTGACAAGATCGAGGCCTTCGTCGGGCCCGTCGAGCTCGGGGCGGCCGACGACCTCGAGCGCGTGATCGTCGACTTCGTCGACGGCGCCCGCCACTCGCTGGACATCGCGGTCCAGGAGCTGGACTCCGAGCCGATCGCCCAGGCGATCCTCGACGCCCGCTTCCGCGGGGTGAGCGTCCGCGTCGTGCTGGAGCAGGACTATCTGCTCACCGCCAGGCTTCCCGCCCTCACCATGCGCCCCGGCGAGGACGAGACGGCCGCGCGCCGCCGCCTCCAGTGGGGCGACGAGCCGGGGAGCCGCAGCCTGGAGGCCAACCGGCGGATCCTGGCCGCGCTGCTGCGCTGCGGCGCCGACGTCAAGGCCGACTACAACCCGGCGATCTTCCACCAGAAGTTCGTCGTCCGCGACTTCCGCGAGCGCGCGACGCCCACCTCGGCCATCCTGTCCGGCTCGGCGAACTTCACGCACACCGACTGCCACCGCAACCTCAACCACATCGTCGTCTTCCACGACCCCCGCATCTGCCGCGAGTACACCGCCGAGTTCGAGCAACTGCGCGCGGGCCGCTTCGGCCGCGACACCCACGGCAAGGTGCCCGCGGCCTACAACCTCAACGGGGTGCCGGTGAAGGTGCTCTTCGCGCCCGACCACGCGCCCGAGTTGGAGATCATGAAGCAGATGCTCAAGGCCACCAGGCGGGTCGACTTCGCCATCTTCACCTTCTCCGGCTCCTCCGGCATCGACGACGCGATGATCGCCCTGTCGGAGGCGAAGCGGACCGTGACCGGTGCGATGGACCCGGGTCAGGGCGCGCAGCGGTGGGCCGCCACCCACGACCTGGACCGCGCCCGGATCGAGCTCTACTTCCCCAGGCGCAGCCCGGCCTTCGGCAAGCTCCACCACAAGCTCATGGTCATCGACGAGGCCGTGGTCGTCGCCGGCTCGTTCAACTACACCGCCCCGGCCAACAACTTCAACGACGAGAACATCTTCGTCATCGGCAGCCCCTACCCCGACCTGCCCAAACGGGAGGGCGGCCCGGTCGACCCGGCCGCCTGCGCCGAGATCGCCCGTTTCTTCCGCGCGGAGATCCAGCGCATCGAGCAGGAGGGGGAGCGATTCATCGGCGCGCCCTGAGCGTGCCGTCCTGAGCGTGCCGTCCCGGCCGTGCCGTCTTGAGCGTGCCGTCCCGGCCGTGCCGTCCTGAGCGTGCCGTCCCGGCCGTGTGTTCTGGACGCCCGCCTCCTCCGGCCTGCGGTCCACATCGAGCCAATGACCGTTATGTCGTTTTTGTGCTCTTATGGAAGGAGAAGAGCGCCTGCTTGCAGCGGGGAGGCGGTGGCCATGGGGAATCGCGTTTTCCGGGACCGGCGGGACGCCGGCCGGGTACTGGCCGGAATGCTGGAGCATTACCGGGGCAGGCCCGGCGTCATCGTCCTGGGGCTGCCCCGGGGCGGTGTCCCGGTGGCGTACGAGATCGCCGCCGCCCTGGGCGCCCCGCTGGACGTCTTCCTCGTCCGCAAACTCGGCGTCCCCGGCCACGAGGAGCTGGCGATGGGGGCGGTCGCCGGCGGCGGGGTGGTCACGCTCAACGACGACATCATCCACGGTCTCACCGTGTCGCCGGAGGTCATCGAGAGGGTGATCCGGCGGGAGAGGCAGGAGCTGCGGCGCCGGGACCGGCTCTACCGTGGATCCCGGCCCGCGCCCGAGCCCGACGGCAGGACCGTCATCCTGGTCGACGACGGGCTGGCCACCGGCGCGAGCATGCGGGCCGCCGTCCAGGCGCTCCGGCGGCTGCACCCGGCCCGGATCGTGGTCGCCGTGCCCACCGCGCCCAGGTCCGCCTGCCGCGAGCTCGCCCCGCTCGTCGACGAGGTGGTCTGCGCCGCCACGCCCTCGCCCTTCTTCGCCGTCGGCTACTCCTACCGCGACTTCGACCAGACCTCCGACGATGAGGTGCGCGACCTGCTCCACGCCGCCGTCCACGGTCGCCCGAAGCTGACGTCCTCCCCTTCCTGAGGTCCTGGGGGAAGGGGCCGGGCCTTTCGGAGACCGGGCGGCGAGCGGTCTCCCGCGGAGCGGCGTCGGCCGGGGCCGATCACCCCCGCCGGGGGGACGGCGGGCCCCGCCGCCGGCCCGCCGCCCGGGGCGGGGG
>NZ_BAAAVI010000139.1:2035-5487 GCF_039534445.1 Streptosporangium fragile
ACGCAGGGCCGGATCGCCTGCCCCCGTGTGGGGGTGGGGTCGGGTGCGGTCGCTGTTTGTTGTTTGAGATTTGCATAGTGGACGCGAGCATCTTTGTGGCCAAGTTTTTTAGGGCACACGGTGGATGCCTTGGCATCAGGAGCCGATGAAGGACGTGGGAGGCTGCGTTAAGCCCCGGGGAGTCGCCAACCAGACGGTGATCCGGGGATGTCCGAATGGGGAAACCCAGCACCAGTCATGTGGTGTTGCCTCCGCCTGAATGTATAGGGCGGTTGGTGGTAACGCGGGGAAGTGAAACATCTCAGTACCCGTAGGAAGAGAAAACAAATAGTGATTCCGTGAGTAGTGGTGAGCGAAAGCGGAAGAGGCTAAACCGTGCACGTGTGAGAGCCGGCAGGCGTTGCGTGTGCGGGGTTGCGGGACCTTCCGGGGGGAGCTGCCGTTCTCCCGAGGAGTGATAAACCTCTGCGATAGTTGAAAGCTCTGGGAAGGGCTGCCGGAGACCGTGAGAGCCGGGTAGGCGAAATCGTGGGGGCTTCTGGAGGGGATCCCAAGTAGCACGGGGCCCGAGAAATCCTGTGTGAATCTGCCAGGACCACCTGGTAAGCCTAAATACTCCCTGATGACCGATAGTGGACGAGTACCGTGAGGGAAAGGTGAAAAGCGCCCCGGTGAGGGGTTGTGAAATAGTACCTGAAACCGTGTGCCTACAAGCCGTAGGAGCGTGGGCAGGCTTGCCTGTCCGTGATGTGACTGCGTGCCTTTTGAAGAATGAGCCTGCGAGTTATGGTGTGTGGCGAGGTTAACCCGTGTGGGGGAGCCGTAGCGAAAGCGAGTCTGAAGAGGGCGTTTGAGTCGCATGCTGTAGACCCGAAGCGGAGTGATCTAGGCATGGGCAGGTTGAAGCGCGGGTAAGACCGCGTGGAGGACCGAACCCACCAGGGTTGAAAACCTGGGGGATGACCTGTGTTTAGGGGTGAAAGGCCAATCAAACTCCGTGATAGCTGGTTCTCCCCGAAATGCATTTAGGTGCAGCGTTGTGTGTTTCTTGCCGGAGGTAGAGCACTGGATGGCCGATGGGCCCGACAAGGTTACTGACGTCAGCCAAACTCCGAATGCCGGTAAGTGAGAGCGCAGCAGTGAGACTGCGGGGGATAAGCTCCGTAGTCGAGAGGGAAACAGCCCAGATCACCGACTAAGGCCCCTAAGCGTGTGCTAAGTGGGAAAGGATGTGGAGTCGCAGTGACAACCAGGAGGTTGGCTTAGAAGCAGCCACCCTTGAAAGAGTGCGTAATAGCTCACTGGTCAAGTGATTCCGCGCCGACAATGTAGCGGGGCTCAAGTACACCGCCGAAGTCGTGGCATTAGCGTATTGACTCGAGCCTTTGTGGTTGAGAGGCGCTGATGGGTAGGGGAGCGTCGTGCGGCCGGCGAAGCAGCGGGGTGACCCAGTTGTGGAGGCCGTGCGAGTGAGAATGCAGGCATGAGTAGCGAATCAGAAGTGAGAAACTTCTGCGCCGGATGACCAAGGGTTCCTGGGGCAGGCTAATCCGCCCAGGGTAAGTCGGGACCTAAGGCGAGGCCGACAGGCGTAGTCGATGGACAACGGGTTGATATTCCCGTACCCGCTACGATGCGCCCATACTGAATCCAGTGATACTAAGGGTCCTTAACCCGATCTGCTCTTCGGAGCGGGTGTCAGGGTGAACGCCTGGCCTGATCTGGTAGTAGGTAAACGATGGGGTGACGCAGGAAGGTAGCCCAGCCCAGGCGATGGTGGTCCTGGGGTAAGCAGGTAGGACGTGCTGTAGGCAAATCCGCAGCGCATGTGTCTGAGATGTGATGCCGAGCCGATTGTGGCGAAGTGGGTGATCCTATGCTGCCGAGAAAAGCCTCTAGTGAGTGTCGTGGCGGCCCGTACCCGAAACCGACTCAGGTGGTCAGGTAGAGAATACCAAGGCGATCGGGTGAACTGTGGTTAAGGAACTCGGCAAATTGCCCCCGTAACTTCGGGAGAAGGGGGGCCTTCGCTGGTGAAGGACCGTGCGTCCGGAGCTGGTGGGGGTCGCAGAGGCCAGGGGGAAGCGACTGTTTACTAAAAACACAGGTCCGTGCGAAGTCGTAAGACGATGTATACGGACTGACGCCTGCCCGGTGCTGGAACGTTAAGGGGACCGCTTAGCGCGCTTTCGGGTGCGCGAAGGTGAGAACTTAAGCGCCAGTAAACGGCGGTGGTAACTATAACCATCCTAAGGTAGCGAAATTCCTTGTCGGGTAAGTTCCGACCTGCACGAATGGCGTAACGACTTCCCCGCTGTCTCAACCGCAGACCCGGCGAAATTGCACTACGAGTAAAGATGCTCGTTACGCGCAGCAGGACGGAAAGACCCCGGGACCTTCACTACAGCTTGACATTGGCGTTTGGAGCGTCTTGTGTAGGATAGGTGGGAGACGGTGAAGCGGTGACGCTAGTTACCGTGGAGTCATTGGTGAAATACCACTCTGGTCGTTTTGAACGTCTAACCTGGGTCCGTGATCCGGATCAGGGACAGTGTCTGGTGGGTAGTTTAACTGGGGCGGTTGCCTCCTAAAGGGTAACGGAGGCGCCCAAAGGTTCCCTCAGCCTGGTTGGCAATCAGGTGTCGAGTGTAAGTGCACAAGGGAGCTTGACTGTGAGACCGACGGGTCGAGCAGGAGCGAAAGCTGGGACTAGTGATCCGGCGGTGGCATGTGGAAGCGCCGTCGCTCAACGGCTAAAAGGTACCCCGGGGATAACAGGCTGATCTTCCCCAAGAGTCCATATCGACGGGATGGTTTGGCACCTCGATGTCGGCTCGTCGCATCCTGGGGCTGGAGTAGGTCCCAAGGGTTGGGCTGTTCGCCCATTAAAGCGGTACGCGAGCTGGGTTTAGAACGTCGCGAGACAGTTCGGTCCCTATCCGCTGCGCGCGCAGGAGACTTGAAAGGGGCTGTCCCTAGTACGAGAGGACCGGGACGGACGAACCTCTGGTGTGCCAGTTGTTCCGCCAGGAGCACGGCTGGTTGGCTACGTTCGGAAGGGATAACCGCTGAAAGCATCTAAGCGGGAAGCTCGCCTTGAGATGAGGTCTCCCACCCCGTGAGGGGGTAAGGCTCCCGGGAGATGACCGGGTTGATAGGCCGGAGGTGGAAGCGCGGTAACGTGTGGAGCCGACCGGTACTAATAGGCCGAGGACTTGACCGCAAAGCGTATGCTCGCGTCCATTATGTGATTCTGAGGCAGCAAACAGGGGTTTGCGTGGTCTCTCAGGGTTACGGCGGTTATGGCGAAGGGGAAACACCCGGTTACATTCCGAACCCGGAAGTTAAGCTCTTCAGCGCCGATGGTACTGCACCGGGGACGGTGTGGGAGAGTAGGTCGCCGCCGGACAATTGTTGCGGGAAGGGGTTCCACCCTTGGGGTGGGGCCCCTT
>NZ_BAAAVI010000140.1:0-5349 GCF_039534445.1 Streptosporangium fragile
CGGCTACCTCAGCCCGAATGACTACGAGCAGCAGACCGTCGATAGGGTGCTGCTCGCCGCATAACGATCGGTGTCCACACTTCGGGGTGAGCCCCCGATCGCCGTGCACGCCGCCGTGACCTGTTCCGAGGTCAGGTCCAGGCCGAACGCGGTGGTCACGGCCGGGTGGTGGCGCGCCAGCCACGCTGCGGCCCGCTGCCCGTGCTCAAGGTCGGCTCGGTCGTTGTCGCGGCGGCAGTCATGGACGGCGGCGGCCAGGCACAGGGCGGTGGTCTGCTCCGGCTCCAGGTGGTGGTGCTGGGCGAGCAGCCCGGCCAGCAGGCAGACGCGGGCGTTGTGCCGGACCCCGTGGATGCCGTTGGCGGCCTGCCTGGTGGTGAACCAACCCTCTTCGGGCACCAGGAGGACCGGCCGGTCGGGTACGGCTTCGGCTCCGGAGGCCAGGCGGGTTGCTTCAGCGGGGCGGTGCTCGGTGATCCAGGTCAAGGTGGGCTGGTCCATGGCCTGGTGATCGGGTAGGCACCCTCGCTCAGCCAGTTCCCTGAGGGTGGTGGGCTGCGGCTGCGGTGGCATGGGCTCCTCACCAGAAGAGAGGTAAAGAGGCACGGGGTCAGAGCTGGGCCGTCGACTGGCGCAGCCAGTCGGGAATGGCCGACGGGGTGTTCTTCAGCCACGCCGTGTACCGGGCGACGCCCTCGGCGACGGTGATGCCAGACCGCCATCCGAGGACGTCGACCATGCGGCGGATCGAGGCGTAGCCTCCCCGCGGGTCACCGGGCGGCAGCGGCGTTTCGGTCACGGTGAGGTCCGGGTAGTGGAGACGGACCAGGTCGGCGACCTGCCTGATCGTCGTACCGATGCCGGTGCCGATGTTGACGGTCTGGTTGTGCGCGGCGGGCGCGACCAGAGCGTGCAGGGTGCCGGTGGCGATGTCGTCGACGTGCATCAGGTCGCGGACCTGGTGGCCGCCGCCGTTGAGGTGCAGCGGCAGCCCGAGCGCCGCGCGCATGCAGAACCAGGCCACCACCCAGCTGTGGCTGTTCTCCTTGACCGTCTGCGGTTCGCCGTAGACCGAGAAGTAACGGACGATCGCGTACGAGACCCCGGCCTCGCCCAGCACCGCCGAGGTCTCGCATTCCCCCCACGCCTTGCTGGTGCCATAGACCGACAACGGCTGCAGCGGCGCGTCCTCGGCGAACTCGGCGCTCCCACCGGACGCGGTCTGGTTGCCGTAGACACTGGCGGAGGAGACGAACACCACCCGGCGCACGCTCGGCGTCGCGGCGGCGGCGTCCAGTACGTGCTGCGTGCCGACGATGTTGGCTTCGATGGCCTCCAGCGGCCGGCGGGTGCAGGCCGCCACGTCCGCCAGGGCCGCGGCGTGGATCACGTAGTCGCATCCGTCGATCAGCCTGCGGACCACGCCGGGCTGGGCGATGTCCCCGACGTGGAAGTCCGGGTCGTCCAGCGTGATCCCGAAGTGATCGTGGTAGACCCGCCGAGGGTAGGCGTCGATCTTGCACACCGATACCGGGCGCGCGCCGACTCGGCGCAGTTGAGCCGTCAGGCGGCTACCGACCAGACCTCCGGCTCCGGTGACCAGTACCTTCGCGCCTGCGAGCTGTTCCAGTATCACCGCTTGCTCACCTCCTTGAGTGGTGCCGACCCGGTTAAGGGCCGGCTGGGTGGGGCTTTCACCGAAACGGCTGTGGTGCGGTGCTCCCGGGCGGGGAATGCCTCGGCTCCGGGAGCACCGCGAGCGACCGCGATCGAGTCCGCACCCGGGTGTCGTCGGCCGCTTTCTTGGGCCCTGCGGGTTCCCGGTGCCCGCAGGGGGCGGTCGGCGCGGCAGCACGGGAACCAGTCCCACGCTGCCGCGCCAGCTCATGGGGGGCCGAGAACGGCGTCCCAGTCGGATCCGGAAAGGCGCGGGACGCCGAGCTGGTCAGCCGCTGCGTTCAGCTCGTCGCGGCGCAGTCTCCACCGGAGCACGAGCGCCATCAGCTTCTGTTGCTGGGTGGCGCAAGTGCGCCGTCGGGTGGGCAACAGCCTGGTGAGGAACCGGTGGCGGCTGATCCTCGGGCCGGGGGTGGCGGGCTCGATGTCGGCCAGAACCCGATCGATGGTCTTGTCAGTGACCCGTCCGATCCGACGGGGAATCCGGTGACGGGGAAGGAAGTAGATCATGAGGTGCCCCCTCTTAGATGAGAGTCACCGCACGCGCCGTAGCTGACGCCCATGACACCGGGGAGTGCGCCGAGGATGAAGTACGGCAGGCCAGAGGGCTTGATCTGGAGCTTCTCGTCTCGTGAGCCGTAGGTCGTACGCTCGCGTCCTGCGGTGTGGCGGTGCCCTGAGCTGCCTCCCAGGTGTCGGCAGCCCGTTCGATCACGTCGGGCTTCGCCATCAGCCGAGCCGTCATGCCGCCTCCTCCGAGACGGCATTGATCATGTCCGCCGCCTCATGAGGCTGGTCGACGTTCACGACCAGGCAGCCGACGTCCACCATGGGGAGGGAAACGAGATACTGACCCGCTCGTCGCCCGACGGTCACCGTGGCGGCCATCCGGCCGCCGTCGTCGTACACCGTCAGGTCTGGAGCATGGTGGGTAATGGATGCCTTCGGCTGTGACAGCCTATCCCCGCGGAGCCGAATGCCGATCCTGTGAGTGAGCACAGTCCGAAAGCCGTACGACTTCAACAACCGTTGCAGCATGGCCAGCGCCTTGCCGTGCATCCCGGCGACAAGGTGGCTCGCCTCAGGACAGATGCGCTCCTTTGCGCTGAACTCTGGGGTTTCCTGTACGGGGATCATTCTCCGACCGTAGGACTTGGTGAGTTCACCTCACACCTGTAGGCAAGTCCGCAGTCGCTCGGATCTCAGGGCTGCTATGACCTGCGCTTTTTCTTTGATCCTCGGCGTTTACTCATTGCGATGGGTAATCTGGCACCGATATCAGGAGGAGGCGTGGAATGCCTACCCAGAGACGGAGCGGAGAAAGCCCCCAAGCCCGGGGACGCGAACTAGCACGCATCGGTCGACAGCTATGGCAGGAGACAGGATCGGTCAATAAGGCCGCCGTCGAGCTGATGGATCGCTATCCTGACATACCCAGTCTTCAGGCACATCGGTATGCATGCGGCCTTTCCCAGGATCAAGCGGCTGTTCGGTACAACGAGGTTACAAAGCATCAAACCCACCTCGGTGGTACCTCAATCAACGCGTGGGAGACGTGGGCACGTGCCCGCGGGAGTTCCGGTTCGCCTCCGTCGTTCTCGAGCCTGCTGATCCTCACCTCCGCGTACGGCGGCGGCCCCCTCGGCGTGGCGGATGAGCGCCTCTCCCCCGGCGATCTGATCGCCGAGGCGTACGAGCGCCTTTCTCCCGAGGACCAGCTCTCGTTGAAGAGGTTCACCGAAGCCGAGGTCTCCCGGCAGCCGGTCGAACCACGGGCAGCCACGGTGTGGCACCCGGGCCGGGTGGAACATCGGGCGGTGCCCGCGGAAGACGACGTCATCGGTCCGGACTTCGACCTCGCCGCCCCGACCGTCGAGTACGGCAGCCCGGAGATCTGCGTGTACTCCCTGCCCAACCCCCAGCCGGGTCGATTGCTGAACCTGAGCTGGGCGGCGTTCGGGTACGGGATCGAGCGGCTCATCCAGCAGATCAAGAACGTCGGGCGGCGCCTGGATGTGGACGCCTGCTTCGGGATCAACGAAGCCGGGCTGGTCATGGCGACCTTCCTCGCATCCGCCCAGTTCGGACGCTGCCCCATCGGATACCTGAAGTGCAGCAAGAGCCGGGACTTCATCGCCCTCGACCCGGCATCGACGTACCCGGAGCTGCCGGAGGCTCCGTCGATCGTCCTGTGCGACTTCGAGGTCAAGCACGCGGACGTCGTCGGCTTCGTCACCCGGGAGATCCGCAAGCGGTACCCGGGCGCGGAGATCTACTTCGCCGTCTTCGGAGCCATGACGAAGGAGCGGAACCTCGAAGTGGCCGGCTTCGACGACCTCACCGGCGCCGGCATCATGCGGGCGGCCGACTTCAAAGCGGTGTTCATCGCCGCGACCATGAGCCCTCCCGGCATCGAGCCGCCGCTGGAGCTACGCTGACGAGCCGGAGGTGCATCGTGACGTCACATCCCCCTCTCCCCGGCATCGCGCAGAAACTCGCCGAGCTGGTCTCAACGGTGATCGGCGAGATCCGTCCCCGGCTGATCGAGGCCGCCCTGTCAGGTGATCGGTCGGAGAGCAAGAACCTCCGGCACACCGACAACTTCTTGTCGGACCACGACTTGTGGATGCATGAGCGCTACCGGGAGCTACTGACGCGAATCATCCCGTCGTACGTCTACGCCTCGGAGGAGGCGGACCCCCAGGTCATCGGGGATGACCCGGACCCCGACCTGTGCGTCCTGGTCGATCCGCTCGACACGAGCGAGCTGGCCGTGCGAGCGCTGTACGGCTACACGCATGTCATGGTCTACTCGCGCAGCCTGGCCCGCCCCATCGCCGCGGCGGTAGGCGACATCTTCCACCATCTGCAGATCTACCTGGCGGCTCGTGATGACTCCGGGCAGGACCATGCTGTCCTCTACACCCAGGACGGAACCTCTCGTCCTTTGCGGTTGGACCGGTTCCCCCCGCTGCCGGAAGCCCTGGTCACCAACTACCTGATGAAGCCCGAGCGCTTCCAGGAGCTCGCCCAGCAGACTCGATTGCTAGAAGCGCTGAGCCAGCCCTCCCAGGACGGTGCCAGCCGGGGCCGGATCGGCGTGGACTTCGGATCCGTCAGTCTGTGCCATGTCGCCGCAGGCTTCAGCGACGCGATGGTCGAGTTCGCGAAGGGCTTTGCGGTCTGGGACCTCGCACCAGGCCACTACATCCTCAACGCCGCCGGAGGGGTCGTCCTCGACCTCCACGGCCGTCCCATCCCGTTGGACTACCGGTTCGGCACCGTGGCCGACATCGGGAAGGCCATGGACCTGCGCCAGAAGTTCGTCGCCGCCTCCAGCCTCCCTCTTGCTCAGGAGATCGTTGCCGCGCTAAAGAGGACATAGTGAGCGGGTTTCTCTCTACGGCATCGTTCTGCACGTTCGAAGCCCACACAACAGCCCCGCCTAGCTGGCCTCTACCGCTTCAACTCATCACAGCAGGGTTGAGCTGCAGGTTCTTGATCGCCAGCGGAAATGGTGTTCATCGAGGTCCTCTCCCCCGGCCATAACGAGGGCTCCCAACTTCGCCATGTATGACGTTCCCTGCTCACCCCCTAGTAGTACTTCGTTAGGTTGGTTTGATCTTCGGTGGTGGGTTCGGCATGCTGCCCGCGTGAACTTGGGGGAAATCG
>NZ_BAAAVI010000141.1:0-5293 GCF_039534445.1 Streptosporangium fragile
CCACGCCCGCCCCGGCGGAGATCGTGCCGCTGCTGGAACGGCTGACCGCCGAGCATCGCGGCCGTTGATCCTCTCCGGGACCGGGGAGGCTGCCGGGTTGAGTGGTCCTCTCCGGGACCGGGGAGGCTGCCGGGCTGAGTGGTCCTCTCCGGGCGGGACGGTCAGGCCGCCGGGTTGAGTGGTTCTCTCCTGGGCGGGGCGGTCCGGCCGCCGGGCGAAGTGCTTCCCCGGGACGGGGCGGCGGTCAGGCCGTCCGGCCGAGATGACCCGTCTCGGTGAGGTAACGCTCGACGGCGCGGCGGTGGTAGCCGGGCCCGAGGCCCATCTCCGCGACCGCCGGCAGCACCGTCCGGAGTTTCCCGACGGACGGGCAGTGCGAGACGTGGGTGCCCTCGATGATCCGGTGCTCCGGGGTGACCCGGAGCAGCCGCTCGATGTGCTCCACGACGTGGAGGATCTCCACGCAGTCGCCCGAGGCGACGTTCAGGACCTGGTTGGTGACCCCCGCGCCGAGCAGCCGGTCGAGGATGGCCACGAAGTCGGAGACGTGCAGCATGTCCCTGCGGGCGCCCCGGTAGATCTGCACCCGGCCCGAGAGGATCTGCCGTATCAGCGCCGGCACCAGCCGGAAGTCGGGCCCGTGCGGCCCGAGGACGTATCCCAGGCGCAGGATGAGATGGTCCACGCCGGACTCCTGTATCCGGGTCTCCAGGTCCCGCTTGTGCGCGCCGTACCGGGTGGAGGGGACGATCGGGTCGTCCTCCCGCCCGCGGCAGCCCGGCCCGCCGTACATGCTCGCGGTGGAGAAGAACACCAGTGCCCGTCCCTGCCGCCGGCCGCGCCGGATCATCTCCTCCACGAGCGCGGCCTCGCGCCGGTGGTCCGGCTCCGGCAGGTGCTGCCGGGGGACCCCCGCCGCCAGGACGATGAATCCGGGATGGGCGTCGCGCAGCGGCTGGAGATGGTGGGCGAGGAATCCGTTACCGATTATCTGCATGTCCCCGAACCTGACGTGTCCCTGCGGCCGGAACCCACCGTAGGCCGCCGGGCTGGCGCATCCCTGGTGGCCCGCTCGACGCCCCCTGGGCCGGCCGCGCGGCGGCGCGGGACGTTCGTCAAGCCCGCCACTACTGCGTGCTGCGAAGGTCGCACCCAGACCCCCAACGTCCCCGGAGATCCAATGCCTGGAAGAGTTCGGCCCGCCGGGTGTCGCGTCGCGGTGCTCGGGGGAACCGGCTGGGTCGGCAGGCACGTCTGCGCGGCGCTGGCGGAGCGCGGCCACGACCCTCTCGTCGTCGCCCGCAACCACGTCCCGCATGTCTCCGGCTACGACTTCCGGCCGCTCGACCTCGTCGCGGCCGGTGCCGGCACGATCGCGGAGATGCTCCGCGCCGAGGACGTCGGCATCGTGATCAACGCGACCGACGGGGCCAACACGACCGACGGCTGGGACCGGACCGAGGCGGAGCTGAGGCGGGTGAACGTGGACTCCGTCCATCGCCTGCTGGCCGCGATGGCCGAGCTGCCGTGGCGGTCGAGGATCGTGCACATCGGCACGATCCACGAGTACGGGCCGGTCGGCGCGGGCATCCCCATCGGCGAGTCCGTCACCCCCCGGCCGGTCAACGCCTACGCGCGGACCAAGTTCGCCGGGTCGGCGGCCGCGCTGGAGGCGGCGCGGGACGGTGTCGTGGACGGTCTCGTGCTGCGGCTCGCCAACGTGTGCGGCCCGTACCCGTCGCCCGCGAGCTTCCCCGGCAAGTTGCTGCAGATGTTCCGCGACGCCGCGGGAGGCGCGGAGGTCGTGCTCAGCATCGCCGACGCCAGGCGGGACTTCGTGGACGTCCGCGACGTGGCCGACGCCGTGCTGAGGGCCGTCCGCGCGCCCGTGACCGGCCGGGCGGTCAACATCGGGAGCGGTACGGTGGTGGACATCCGCGACCTGGTCGCCCAGCTCGCCGAGGTGGCGGGGCTGCCGCCGGGCGCGATCAAGGAGACGGGCGGCCCCGTGCCGAGCCTGGGCGGTGACTGGATCCAGGCCGACATCCGGCTGGCCGAGCGCCTGCTCGGCTGGCGGCCCCGGACCGGCCTCGCCGAGTCCCTGCGGGCGATGTGGGAGGCGGGCTGAGGCGGGGGCGCGACCCCGCCGGGGAGATGAGCCCGCGTCGAGCCCGCTGCGAGAGCGCCCGGCTAGTTTCGTGGAGTCACGCCGGCTTCGCGCCGGGAAGGCCGCCCAGTGGAGGGGACTGTGCTCAGCACCGCCGAGACCCTGCCCGCCGAGACCGTCGCCCGTTACCGGAGGGACGGTTACGTGCACGTCCCGCGCCTGCTCAGCGCGGCGGAGGTCGAGGAGTTCCTGACCGACGCGTTGGACGTGCTGGCCCGCGAGGAGAAGACCCACTGGGGCGAGGACGGCACCACCATCCTCGACTTCGTCGAGGACGCCCAGCTCAAGAGCGAGGCGATGCGCCGGCTCGCGCTCCACCCGCGAATCACCGCCGTCGCCGAGCGGCTGGCCGGGGCGCCGCTGCGGCTCTTCAAGACCGAGCTGCTCCGCAAGGGCACGATGTCGCTGCCCACGGAGGCGCACTTCGACGAGTTCGCCCTGCCGTTCTCCGGCGCGCCGGTCGGGCTGACCGTGTGGGTAGCCCTGGTCGACGTGCCGGTGGAACGCGGGTGCATGAACTTCGTGCCCGGGTCCCACCTGCTTCCGCCGCCGGAGCGCGCCGTCGAGGCGTGGGACGCCTACAGCCGTCCGGAGGTGCGGTGGATGCCCCGGGTCGCGGTCCCGATCCGGGCGGGCGACTGCACCTTCCACCACACGCGGGTCGTGCACGCGGCGGGCGCGAACTCCACCGGCCACACCAGGGTCTCCGTGACCACGGTCTACATGGACGCCGACGCGGTGTACCGCCCCACCGGCAACCAGCACATCGACGAGCTGGCCGGAGCCGGCGAGCTGGTCCCGGGGCGGCCCCTCCGGGGTGAGCGTTTCCCCCGGATCACGGGCCCCGACCCCGCCTGACCCCGCCCGGCCCGCCGCCCGGTCCGAGGGTGGCCGGGCCCGGTCCGAGGGTGGCCGGTGGTGTGGCCCGGAGCCGACCGGCCACCGGCCGCCGGCCCGGACCGGCCGGTGGCCTGCCCGGGACCGGCCGGGGCCCTGCCCCGGTGACGGCTACTCGCCGGGGGGCAGGGCCACGTCGCTCAGGTAGTCGACGGCGTCCGGATAGCCGAAGGGGTGCATGAAACCCCCCGCGCGGACGTCGCGGTAGAACCGCGACAGCGGGTTGGCCGCGGAGTACGAGGCCCCGCCGATCATGGTGAGGCAGCCGTCCACGATGTCGGGCGCGAAGCGGTTGACGATCAGCTTGGTCCGCTGGAAGGCGTGCATCATGCGCCGGCCGCGTTCGGCGAGGTCCCCCTCGAACTCGTAGGAGAAGTAGTCGGCGGTCGCCAGGCAGGCGGCCACGGTCGTGCGCAGCGCGTACAACTGGGCGTCGATCTCGGCCAGGAGCGTGCGCACGGCTCCCGCGGGCGTGCGCCCGCGCCGGCGGAGCATGTCCACGGCGGCGTCACGCGCCGCCTGGGCGATCCCGGTGTAGATGCCGAGCATGGTGATCGAGCTGACCGTCTGGCCGGCCAGCGCCGCGTCGCTGTGCGCGCCGACGGGGCCGCGCAGGAAGACGTCCGCCTCCGGTACGGCGCAGCCGTCCATGACCACGTCGACGCTGCCGGACGCCCGCATGCCCAGGCCGTCCCAGTTGTCCAGCACCGCGAACCCCGGAGCCTGCCGGGACACCACCGCCGCGGCGCCCACGGGCGGACCGCCGTCCCCCCCGGTCTGCGCGGAGATGACGAAGTGCGTGGCGATCGGCGCCATGCTCGCGAGCGTCTTGCGCCCGGACAGCACCCAGCCGCCGCCCGGCGCGGGGGTCAGCGTGGTGCGGACCCGGGGCGCGTCCTTGACCGTGGTGCAGACCACCGCCTCGCCCGAGCCCATCGCGCGGAGCAGCCGTTCGGCGAGGCGCTGCGCGGCGTCGCCACCGTGCTTCCACTCGTAGGTGAGCGTCAGCCCCCGGCTGAGCTGCATGTGCAGTGCGAGCGCGGTCGAGGCGTCGGCCTCGGCCACGGTCAGGAGCGCCAGGCAGACGTCGTGGAGGCAGCTCAGGCCCAGCCCGCCGAGTTCCGCGGGCACGGTCGCGCCGAGCACGCCGTCCTTCCGGAAGTTCATGAACGTCTCGGCGGGGAAGGCGCCCTTCCGGTCGTTCTCCTCGGCCTCCGCCTGGATCTGGGCGAGGTGTCCGGTCAGCAGATCGAGCAACGCGTGACCCTCGGGAGTTCTCGGTTCGCGTAGCTCCCCCGTCCGTGACGGGTCGCCTCCGTGCACCGCCATCGTGTTCCCCGCCTTCCTCCGCTCGATGGGATCCGGTCCGCCCGATGATTCCGCGCCCGGTTCGAGGTTCGGTGGAAGCCCGGCCCGGCCGCGGGACTCCAGTGGGCTTCCACGGCTTCTCCAGGCGTGGCGGCGAGCATGGGGGCCGGTTCCGGGGTGCCGGGCCGGGCGGCGCCTCGCGCGTCGCTCGAACGTCCGGGGGCCGGCCGGAGAGCGGCTCCGTGGAGACGTCGAGCACGCCGCGAGCGGCGGCTGCGAGGCTCGCATTCCGGCCCGCGCCCGGCGGCCCGGCCAGGCCCGGCGGGCGTGCCCCGCCCGTGTCCGCCCCCGTTCGAGGAGAGGGACCTTGCGAGTCTTGTTCGTGACGCTGCCGGTGAAGGCGCATCTGTATGTGCAGGTCCCGCTGGCGTGGGCGCTGCGGGCCGCGGGGCACGAGGTGTGCGTGGCCGGTCAGCCCCAGCTGGTCGACGACATCACCCGCACCGGCCTGACGGCCGTTCCGGTCGGCGCGTCGCTGGACCACGAGGCGGTGATGGCGGACATCCGCCAGCGCCAGGAGGAGATCGAGGAGCGGGGGGAGGAGGCGCACCCCTGGGAGACGGAATGGGAGAAGGTGCTGGACATCGCCGAGTCCCGGCCCGAGAAGCTGACGTACGACTACCTGCACGGCGTGAACACCGTGTGGACGTTCAACATCCAGGCCCTCTCCCCGCCGGACATGACGGACGATCTCGTGGCGTTCGCGCGCGCGTGGAAGCCGGACCTCGTGATCTGGGACGCCCTCATCTACGCGGGGCCGGTGGCGGCCAGGGCGTGCGGGGCGGCCCACGCCCGGCTGCTGTTCGGCCTGGACCTCCTGGGCCGGATGCGGGAGCGGTACCGGGGCGAGCTGCTGCGCAG
>NZ_BAAAVI010000142.1:0-5156 GCF_039534445.1 Streptosporangium fragile
CCCGGACCCCGTTCCCCGGCCCGGCGCCCGGCGTGCCGGCGCGCCGGGCGGCCCGGCTGAGCCCGTGGGCGGCGTCGGCGGCGGTGGCCGTGCTGCTGGCGAGCATGCTCGCGGGGCTGCTCGCCGGCGCCGCGGACATCGCCCCGCGGAGCGTGCTGCTCCAGCTGCTCGACTGGCTGCCGCTCGTCGAGGCCGACTCGGGGCTCGCCCCGGTCGAGCTGGGCCTGCTCGCCGAGCTGCGGCTGCCCCGGGTCCTGCTCGCCGCGGTCGTCGGCGGGCTGCTGGCCATCGCCGGTGCCGGCTACCAGGGGGTCTTCCGCAACCCGCTGGCCGACCCCTACCTGCTGGGCGCCGCCGCGGGCGCCGGCCTGACCGCCACGGCGGTGATCGTCTTCACCCGGGGGAGTGGGGATGCCCTCCTCATCCCGGTTGCGGCCTTCGCCGGGGCCGTCGGCGGCGTCATGCTCGCGTACGCGCTCGGCAACACCGCGGGCCGGGGCGGCGGCACCGCCACGCTGGTCCTGGCCGGGGTGGCGGTCTCGTCCTTCCTCGCGGCCGTCCAGACGTTCCTGCAGCAGCTGCGGGTCGAGGAGCTCCAGCGCATCTACGCCTGGATCCTCGGCGACGTCGGCGGGGGATGGGGGCAGCTCGCACTGATCACCCCGTACGCCGCCGTCTCGGTGGCCGTCATGCTGCTCCACGGCCGGCTGCTCGACGTGCTCTCGGTCGGCGACGACGAGGCGACGACCCTGGGCCTCGACGCCGCCCGGGTCCGGCTCGTCGTGCTGCTCGCCGCCTCGCTGGCCACCGCGTCGGCCGTCGCGGTCAGCGGGCTGATCGGCTTCGTCGGCATCGTCGTCCCGCATGCCGTCCGCCGCCTGGCGGGCGGGTCCTACCGGGTCGTGCTGCCGCTCTCACTGATCGGCGGCGCCGCCTTCCTGGTTCTCGCCGACCTGATCGCCCGGACCGCGCTCGCCCCGGCCGAGCTGCCCATCGGCGTGGTGACCGCCTTCGTCGGGGCGCCGTTCTTCGTGGCGGTGCTGCGCGTGACCAGGAGGGCGGAGACGTGACCACCACGGGACGGGAGGGCGGGGACACGGCCGCCGCCGGGCGGGAGGGCGGGGACGTGACCGCCGCCGGGCGGGAGGACGACCGGGCGAGTCGGCTGCGGGTCAGGGACCTGTCGGTCGTCCTGGACCGGCGGACCGTGCTCTCCGGCGTTCGGCTGGACGTCCGCGCCGGCGGCTGGCTGGCCGTCATCGGCGCCAACGGCGCGGGCAAGTCCACCCTGCTGCGGGCGGTGGCCGGGGTGCTGCCGTACTCGGGCGAGGTGCTCGTCGACGGCGCGCCGGTCCGGCGGCTCCGCCCCAGGGAGCGGGCCAGGCTGATCGCCTACGCCCCGCAGTCCCCGGCGCTGCCGGCCGACATGACCGTGTTCGACTACGCCCTGCTCGGCCGCACCCCGTACATCCCCTACCTGGGACGGGAGGATCGCCGCGACCGCGAGGTGACCGCCTCGGTGCTGGAGCGGCTGGACCTGGCGGTCCTGGCCGCGCGCCCGCTCGGCCACCTGTCGGGCGGCGAGCGCCAGCGGGTCGTGCTCGCCAGGGCGCTGGTCCAGCAGGCTCCGGTGCTGCTGCTCGACGAGCCCACGACGGCCCTGGACCTGGGGCACCAGCAGCAGGTGATGGAGCTCGTGGACCGGCTCCGCCTGGCCGACGGGCTGACCGTCGTGACGACCCTGCACGACCTGAGCCTCGCCGGTCAGTACGCTGACGCGATGACGCTCGTCTCGGCCGGCCGGGTGGCGGCTTCCGGCACCCCCGCCGAGGTGCTGACCGGGGAGCTGATCGGCGAGCACTTCGACGCCCGCGTCCGGGTCTCGACCGGCCCGGGCGGCAGGCCCGAGGTTCACCTGGAGCGCCCTTGACACCGCACCGCCGCGCCGGTGAGGTACCGTGCGATCTCCCGGGGCGGCTGTGACGCCGCCCCCGGAGCGCACACGAGGTTCCGCGTCGAGTCCCCCTGGAGCGCCCGTGAAGCTGAGTCACCGCGTCGAGGACGGGGCCCGGCTGGCCTCGCTGCTGTGGGAGTTCGGGCCCGGCTGGCGGGCGATCTCCTCGGCCGTGGTGGGCGGCGGCATCGGCCCGGTCGCCTGGGCGCTCAACGCCCAGGTGGTCGCCGGATACTCGCGGACGGACCCCGTCGGGCACCTGCTGGAGATGGCCCCGCCCGGCCCCGGCGTCGGCATGCTCACCGCGGCCTCGGTCGAGAGGTTCACCCGGGCCCGCGACGGGGGAGCCGAGGCCGTGGCGACCGTGGGCCTGCGCGTCCCCACCTGGGCCGCCGCCCCCGAGGGAGCCCCCGACCCGGAGCTGGCCCCCATGTACCTTCCGGGCACCATCAACGTCATCGTCGCGGTCCCGGTCGCGATGAGCGACGCCGCGCTGGTCAACGCGGTCATGACGGTGACCGAGGCCAAGTCGCAGGCCCTGGCGGAGATCGGCTTCCCCGGCACGGGCACCGCCTCCGACGCCGTCTGCGTCGCCGTCCGGGAGCGCGCCCCCGGAGGCCCCGAGGAGCTCTTCGGCGGTCCCCGCTCCACCTGGGGCGCCCGCATCGCCCGCGCCGTCCACGCCGCCGTCCTCCGGGGCGCCCTCGACTGGGTGAAGCGTGATGACTCGACTACCTGAAGTGAGAGAATCGCGGGAAGCGGCATGTGCGTGAGAGCGAGACTCCCGATACTGAGCGGGTGACCGGGAAAAGGACGATGGAGCCCGCGACGAGACGGACGATCCTCCCGGGCGGGCCGCCGTTCACCGTGGATGACCTGCTGACGTTCCCCGACGACGGGAACCGCTACGAGCTCTTCGACGGGAGCCTGCTGGTGAGCCCTCCTCCCGTCCCCCCGCACCAGTTTGCGAGCCTGCGTCTCGTCCGGGTTCTGGAAGACGCCGCGCCACCGGAGTTCGAGCCGCTCCCGGCGGTCGGCCTTCGGGCGGGTCGCCGTGACTTCTTCGTCCCCGACCTCGTCGTCGTGCCGACGGAAGCCGTCGAGGAGACGGAGCTGATGTTCCGGCCGGAGGACATCCTGCTGGCCGTCGAGATCGTCAGCCCGACCACAGAGGCGCGTGACCGTCATCTGAAGAGGGCCGCCTACGCCGCCGCGGGCATTCCCGCGTACTGGCGGATCGAGCTGTCCGAGGGGCCGTCCGTCCACGTCCACGAGCTCGCGGGAGACGAGTACAAACCCGCCGAGAGGTACGACGCGGGGGAGGCCGCGACCCTGCTCGCCCCGTTCGGGGTCCGGTTCGATCCGGCGGTGCTTGTCCGGCCCCGGGCGTGAGTGAGCACGGTGGCATCGTCGGAGCATCCGATGAGGGGATGATGTGGGAGCCGGTCACGGGGGAGGGCGCAGCGCGGTGCCGTCGGGGCGGACGACGACGCCGTAGTCGGCGAGGGCACCGGAGGGGGTGACGCGGCCGGCGTCGAGGTCGGCGCGGACCTCCTCGACGGGGCGCTCAAGGGGCGAGCCGATGCCGCCGCCGCCCGTGGTCTCGATCACGAAGGCCTCCCCGGCGGTGAAACGGGCGTTGTTGACCTTGGAGGGGAGACGCTCCAGCGAGCCGTCCCGGCGGCGCCGGTAGAAGCCGCCCAGCCGTCCCGGCAGGCCGCCCGAGCGGCCCGGCGGGGCGTTGCGCAGCCGGTCGCCCCGGGTGGTGACGTGGGCGTCGGCCAGGAAGCGGATCACCGTGCGGGAGCTCAGGCCGCCGCGGTACCGGCCGGGGCCGCCCGAGTCGGGGACGGTCTCCACCGACTCCACGACCAGCGGGCAGCGGGTCTCCACCGGCTCGACCTGGGGGACCGAGTTGCGGCCGATGCCGAAGTGCACGCCCGTCGCGTCCGGCCCGTCCTTGCCCTGCCGCGCGCCCACCCCGCCGAAGTCGTACGACAGGTGGATCCAGTACGGCGCTTCGACGGCCGCGATGGAGAACGGCTGCAGGATCCCGCTCGCCGCGATGGCCCGGTCGGGCATCGCGTCCGACAGCGCCTGGAAGATCGCCTCCATCGCCGCGTAGATCGGGACGAACCGGCCGCCGCACGGGTAGGGGGAGCGCGCGTTCAGTAGCGAACCCGGCGGCAGCCGCACCTCGATCGCCCGCAGGCAGCCGTCGTTCATCGGGATGGTCGGGTCCAGGAAGCAGCGCACCGCGAACACCGCGGCGGCCAGCGACTGCGACGCCGAGGAGTTGATCGCCGCCGGGACCTGCGGGCCGGTGCCCGCGAAGTCCAGCACGGCTCCCGTCCCCGGGGCCAGGGTGACCGCGACCCGCACCGTGTGCGGGGTGGCCGGGTCGACGCCGTCGTCGTCGATCGGGTAGGAAGCCTCGTAACGCCCGGCGGGCAGGGTGGAGAGGGCCGCGCGGGTGCGGGCCTCGGTGTAGTCCAGGTAGTCGTCGACGCCCCGGGCGAGCCCCGCCGGGCCGTACTCGGCGACCAGCGCCTGGATCCTGGCGGCGGCGACCGCGGTGCCCGCGACGAGGGCCCGCACGTCGCCCATGACCTTGTCCGGGGTGCGGCTGTTGGCCCGTAGGATGGCCTCGATCGCCGGCTCCAGGCCGTGCGCGGTGGCCAGCCGGACCGGCGGGAGCTGCAGGCCCTCCAGGAAGACGTCCGTGGCGAGCGGGGCCATCCCGCCCGCCGACAGGCCGCCCAGGTCGGAGACGTGGATCATCGTGGCGGTGAAGTAGGCGGGTGCGCCGGAGACGAAGACCGGCCGGTAGACGAGCAGGTCGTTGGTGTGGACTCCGCCCCGGTAGGCGTCGTTGAGCACGAACACGTCGCCGGGGCGCATCGTGCCGGCCGGGATGTCCGCGAGCAGTTCGGGCAGCGCGACCTTCAGGGCCATGCTGTTCATGAGCGTGGTGGCCATCGACTGCGCGACCAGCCGCCCACGCGCGTCCAGGATCGCCGCCGACGCGTCCGACCCCTCGACGATGAACGTCGAGTAGGCCGACCGCACCACCACGATGCTCGCCTCCTCCGCCGCCACCACCAGCGCGTTGCGCAGCACCTCGGCGGTGATCGCCATGGCCGTCGCCCGGCCTGCCCCCCGCCCGGGGGCGGCGTGCGCACCCGTCCCCCGTGCGGGGCCC
>NZ_BAAAVI010000143.1:0-5086 GCF_039534445.1 Streptosporangium fragile
GGCTGGCGGTGCCGGGGGACGTGTCGGTGGTGGGGTTCGACGACTCGCCGCTGATGGCCTTCACCGACCCGCCGCTGACCACCGTGCGCCAGCCGGTGCAGTCGATGGTGACCGCCGCCGTCCACACCCTCCTGGAGGCCATCGGCGGCGCGCCCGGCCGGCACGCCGAGCTGATCTTCCAGCCCGAGTTCATCGTGCGGGGATCGACGGGCTCCGGCCCCAAGGTCCTCCGGTGACGCGTCCCTCCCGCTGACCCGTCCCCCCGCCGCGTCCCGGCGGCCGGTCGCCGCGTTCCGGTGACGTCGCGATGAAGGGGACATAACGCCTCGCTGTGTGTCCGGCGCCGGAGTCGTCGATCACGTGACTGATGTGCGAGGATCTGCGCTGAGTGATCGCCGGTGACAGTGTGATGGAGCGTGTCAGGATGGATTCGACGAGGCGATGGAGTATCCCCGCGCTCGGGGCCCTCGTGGCGGGGTGCGGGCTCGTCGCCGTCCCGGCGCCGGCCGGCGCCACGGCCGGCACCGTCTACTACGTCGACTCCCGGTCGGGTGACGACGCCGCCGCGGGCACCTCGGCGACGGCGCCCTGGCGCAGCCTGGACAAGGTCAACGCCACCGAGCTGCGTCCCGGCGACGTCGTGCGCCTCAAGCGCGGCGGGCGCTGGCCCGGCACCCTCACCCTGTCCGGCAAGGGCACCGCCGCCAACCCCATCTCCGTCGAGCCGTACGGCACGGGCGCGGCCCCGAAGATCAGCGGCAGGGACGCGGCCTGCGTCGTGATCTCGGGCTCCTACGTGCGGGTGGTGGGCGTGCACGCCAGCGACTGCCTGTGGTCCGGCTTCGAGGTGAGCGGCAGCCGCAACGAGCTCGACCGGGTCCGCGCCGACCGCAACATCAGCGGGGTCCACGTCATGGGTGCCCATAACGTGGTCAAGAACAGCGTCCTGACCGCCAACAACCGCATGAGCGTCGACGACGAGGGCGGCGACGACGACTCCGGAGCCTTCGGCGTGCTGCTCAACGGCGACGACAACCTCGTCACCGGAAATGTGATCACCGGCAGCTTCGCGCCGAGCAAGGACTACGGCTTCGACGGCGCCGCCGTCGAGGTCTTCAACGGCGACCGCAACCGGATCACCCACAACACCGCCCGGGACAACCTGACCTTCGTGGAACTGGGCGCGGAGAAGGGCAAGACCGCCACGGGCAACGTCTTCGCCCACAACGTGGTGACCTCCTCGCGCAAGAGGGCGTCCTTCCTCGTCACCCGGGGGCCCCGCCACGCCGTGGGACCGGTCAAGGGCACCGTGGCGGCGCACAACTCGGTCTACCTGCCCGGCCGCGACACCCTCGGCTGGGCCTGCCACGACGGCTGCGCCCCGGGCATCCTCAAGCTGCGCAACAACGTCATCGCGGTCGGCGGGCAGGTCGGCTACGAGGACGGCAAGGGCGCGGACGAGGGCGGCAGCGTCTACCGCGGCCGCTCCCGCAAGTTCAAGCTGGGCCCGCGGTCGGTCATGGCCGACCCCCGTTTCCGCGGCCGTGACGACCTGCGCCTGCGCCCCGGCTCCCCGGCCATCGGCCGCGGCTTCCCGCTCGGTCCCGCCTGGTACGGCGGCGCCGAGCTGGCCCGCGACGCGGCGGGGGCCGCGCTGCCCGGAAAGCCCGCCGCGGGCGCATATCAGCACTGACTTTTACCCATTTCAGGACTTATTCTGGACATCGCCCTGGAACCTCCCTGAAACCTGGCTACGACACTCTGATGTCCAGAGTGAGGTGATCGGTGATGATGTTGCGGCTACGGGTCTCCTTCCCGGACCGGCCCGGCGCGCTGGGCCAGGCGGCCCGGGTGCTCGGCACGCTGGGGGCGGACATTCTCCAGGTGACGGTCCTGGAACGCGCGGCGGGGCGCGCGGTGGACGACTTCACCGTCTCCTGGCCCGGGACCACCGACGCCGAGACGGTCAGGGAGCGTCTCTCGGTGGTCCCCGGGATGCGCGTCGAGGGCGTCTGGCCCACCCGCGAGATCCCCGGCGCCGCGCCTGACTACGACCTGCTGCGACATGTCGCCGGGGAGCCCGGCCGGGCCCTCGCCACCCTGGTGGACGCGATGCCGGACCTGGTCAGCGCCGAGTGGGCGGTGATCATGTCCGCGGAGCGCGGCGAGCTCCCGCACCGCAGCTGGCAGGCTCCGCAGGCCCTGGAGGAGACGGGCGGCCTGGTCGGGGTGAAGGCGGACGATCTCACGCCCCTGCGTCCCGCGGTCCTCACCTCGGGCGGGCACCAGCTGATGAGCCTGCCCGTCCCCGGGACGAGCCTGCACCTGGTCCTGGCCAGGACGGAGGGTCCGCCCTTCCACCGTGCGGAGCTGGACCGCGCCGTCCGGGTCCTGGAAATCATCTCCATCATCGGCCGCGTCTCCTGAAATAGGGCGTTTCCGGCGTAACGGTAATTGGGTATTGAATGCGGTGATACGGCGCCAGTCGTGCACGCCCGCATCAGAATCCCCCCGATGGGCACCGCAGGTCATATCGGTATCGGGCCGCCACGGGCCCGTGAGGGGGGCAGCCTGATGCCTAACCGCCACCACGTCGCGGCCACGGGACTGCTGGGTCTCTGCCTGGCCCTGACCACCGCCTGGGGGAGCGGCGAGTGGGCGGTCGCCGCCGGGGTCCCCGCCGGTGACGTGCGGCCGCCGGTCGCGAGCCCGACGGAGCCGCCCGCCACCGGTGAGCCCGAGGGGGCGCCGGAGCCCGGACCGATGCCCGAGGGCTTCAAGCGGATCGGCAGCGCGGAGAACGGCCTCACCGTCGCCGTGCCACAGGAGTGGATCGCGCTCGACCTGAGCAAGGACGACCTGGAGGAGGGCCTGCGGCGCAGCGGCCTGACCGGCGCCGCGGCGCAGCAGGCGAGGAAGAGCCTGCAGACCCTCGTGGACAGCAAGGGGATCTGGGCGACCGACTCCGCGTCGGTCAAGGCGTCGCCGAACGGCTTCGCGACCAACCTCAACGGCTTCTGCCAGGCTGTCCAGGCGCCGTCGATGGACCAGCTGATCAACGAGACCAGAACCCAGCTGGAGCAGCTCAACGCCAAGGTCACCGACGCCAAGACGGTGCGGCTCGGCTCCACGGAGGCGGCGCGGATCGTCTACACGTTCCCCACCAACGGCGTCGACATCCACGGCACGCAGTACTACCTGCCCGGCTCGGGCAAGACCTGCATCATCACGCTCAGCACCGACAGCGAGAACCGGCAGCAGCTCTTCGACAGGATCGGCCGGACCATGCGGCTCGCCTGACCGGCCGGGCGGAGCCGCCCGGCCGGTCGCGCCGACCCCGGATGGCCGTCCCCCGGTCGGGCGCCCGGGGGCGGGGTCAGCGCTGCGGCGGGTCGACCCGGGAGCCGTCCACGGTGAAGAGCATCAGGCGGCTGGCGTCGACGCCCACCCGCGCGGGTTCGCCGGCCCGCCAGACGGGACGGCCCCCGAGGCGGACGATGAGATCGGCCCGGCGGTGGCTGCCACCGGCGTGCTCCTGCTCCTGGTGCGGCTCGGCGTCGGCGCCGAACCCGTAACCGGGGATCAGCTTGCGCAGTATCGAACGGGCCCGGCCGCCGCCGAGCGCGGCGGAGCCCATGCGGGCGTTGCGCCGGGGGTCGGGCGGCTCGGGCACCGCCACGGCGGTCAGCCCGCTCTCCACATAGGCGAGCCACTCGTGACCGTGGTACTCCAGGGCGCGGACGCGGCCGAGGAAGGTGGGCCCCTCGAAGGTGTCGGGGACCGGGGCCAGGCAGTCGGGCCGCAGGCCCACGATGATCTGGTGGCCGACGTGCTTGGAGATGGCGTACGCCCTGGGATCGGTCCAGGGGATCATGATCTGGTGCGGGCCGAAGTCCAGGAGGATGAACTGGTTCTGCGGGGCGCGCACGGTCGCCGCGAGCAGGTTGAGCTGCTGGGAGCTGAGGAAGGCCGCGGTGAAGGCGGTCGCCGGGTCGTTGTACACCTGGCCCGGAGTGCCGAGGTCCTGCAGGACCCCGCGGTTCATGATGGCGATCCGGTCGGCCAGGGTCAGGGCCTCCACCTGGTCGTGCGTCACGTAGATCGTGGTGACCCCGAGCGAGCGGACCAGTGAGGAGATCTCCATGCGCAGCTCGGTGCGCATGCCCGCGTCCAGGTTGGACAGCGGCTCGTCCATCAGGAAGAGCGAGGGCTGGCGGACGATCGCGCGCCCCATCGCGACCCGCTGGCGCTGGCCGCCCGAGAGCGTTCCAGGCCGGCGGTCCAGCGTCTCGTCGATGTGCAGCGCCTTGGACAGTTCGGTCACCCGCTCCCTGATCATCGCCGGGTCGGCTTTGGCGATCTCCAGGGGGAAACCGATGTTGCCGCGCACCGTGCGGTGTGGGTAGAGCGCGCCGTTCTGGAAGACCATGGCGACGTCGCGGTCACGGGGGGCGAGGTCGTTGGCGAGCGCGCCCCCCAGCCACAGGTCTCCGGCGGTGACCTCCTCCAGGCCCGCGATCATCCGGAGCAGCGTGGATTTGCCGCACCCGGAGGGGCCGAGCAGAACAAGGAATTCACCGTTCTCGGCGCGCAGATTCATGCGGTCGACCGCAAGGTATCCGCCGGGATAAACCTTGCTCACGTTATCGAGGACGACGGTACTCATGCGCGCTCGTTCCTCCCGAGCTCCGATGCCCGGATCCAGCCGTGTGATTGATGAGGTAGTACATCGCGACACTTGCCTGTGTGTCCATAGATGTCGTTAGAAATCGCACATCTATTGGTTACGTGTTGGACTCTTGGGATGAGAGAAGTCCGTGACCTGCGAGGTTGTCCGCGCGGTCCGTTGTTTCGAGCGTGAGATGTTACAGTTTGCGAAAAGTTTCGGAAATAGGTTTCACGCGAGGGCGCCGGGACGCCGATCGGCTTGCGCGTGATCCGGCCGCATGGTGGGGTGTCTTCTGATGGACGGTGAACTCGCGGAGACCTCACGCTCCCGCCCCGACGGAACAGGCATCCGGCTGGCCGACGTCGCCGCGCAGGCCGGGGTCAGCGAGGCCACGGTCAGCCGGGTGCTCAACGGCAA
>NZ_BAAAVI010000144.1:0-5061 GCF_039534445.1 Streptosporangium fragile
GCCGCCGGACGGCGCCACACCGTCCAGGCCGTGTTCGACATGACCGCCGCCTGAGCGGGTGGGGGCGCATTTCTTCCGGCGGTACGCGGAAAAGAGGCGGAAACGTGGTCCGGCAGGCGGCGGACCACGAGTCGGTCACTCGTGGGGACCCGGTGATGACTATGGCGGTGTGCAAGTGGCCACAAGTCGGCTCAAGTCGCCTACAAGGGCGACCGCCATCCTGGTGGATCGTTTACAGGTCTGTCCGACAGGAAGGCGATACCGGCCGTTGCCCAAAGATCTTGATCCACAGGTCTTGACGATTGCTCCCGCTTCGGCGGAGCCGGCCGCTCCGCGGGGAGAGTCGGTTCGAAGGAGGAGGCAACACGGCGCAGGGTTCGCATCTCCCGCAGATGAAGCATAATCCGCGACAGAAGTTGAAGGATCACCAATGAGCACATCATCAGTCGGCATGAGCGGACCGCCGGTAGAGCCCTTCAGTCTGGATTTCTACCAGGACCCGCATCCGACGTACGCCTGGCTGCGCGAGCACCGGCCTGTGCACCCCATGCAATTCGCCGGGGTCCGCGTATGGCTGCTCACACGATATGCGGACGTACGAGCGGTATTCAATGATCCGCGGATGAGCGTGAATCAAGAGACAGCCAATGCGGACTTCCTCGCCGCCGGACTGGATTATGGGTCCGGCACTGAGATGGTGCAGGCGCTGCTCTTCAAAGACCCACCCGACCACACCAGGATCCGCGCGCTCGCCTCCAAAGTATTCACCCCACGCAGAATCGCCGGATGGCAGGACACAGTAGAGAGAATCAGCAATCAACTACTTGACGAGCTCGACCCTCACCAGAAGATCGAGCTGCAGGACGCCTACTGCTACCGACTACCGATCATGGTTATCGGCGAGGTGCTCGGCATGCCCCGCGACGACCACCGCAAGCTGCGCCAGTGGATGGATCCGCTGGTCGGCCTGAGCCGTGAAGAAGCCCTTGCGGGGACAAAGTCGATGATGAACTATGTGCGCGACATCATCACCGCGAAGCGGACCGATCCAGCGGATGATGTGATCTCCGCGCTCATCGCCGCGCGTGACGGCGATCAGAAGCTCACCGAGGACGAACTGGTGGGCAACGTCTTCGGCCTTGTCAGTGCCGGCTTCGAGACCACTGCCAGTTTGATCGGCAACGCGTTGCTCGCCCTGCTCGATCACCCCGGCCAGCTGAGGCTCCTGCAGGAAGACCCTGCGCTCATGGACCGCGCCGTGGAAGAGCTGCTTCGATACGACGGCCCTACAGCGACCACGATTTTCCGCTTTCCCAGGGAGGACGTGCGTATCGGCGGCAGCGTCATCCCTGCCGGGGAGCCGATTCTCATGGCGCTGGGAGCGGCGAACCGGGATCCCGAGGTCTTCAGCGATCCGGACACCCTCGACGTCCGCCGAGACGACAACCCGCACATCAGTTTCGGCCGCGGAATCCACCACTGCCTTGGCGCCGCCCTCGCTCGGCTCGAAGGAAAGATCGCGCTGCGAACGTTGCTCCGGCGGTATCCGGACATCGGCCTTGCCGTGTCGCGGCAACAGATCCGGTACAAGTCCGCACTCATCGTACGCGGCCTTGAGGAGCTCCCTGTTGTCCTGCGGCCAACGCCGTGAGCAACTGGTGCGGCAGCCCCGGTTCGTAGTCTTCGGCCTGCAGGGACTATGTCCGTTCCCTGCGTAGCGGAGACAGCCGACGGCCACAGCAGTGATCATTCCGGTGCGAGAGAACCGAAGATCACGCGGTGGCCGTCCAGGCCAGGGACGAGCAGATCGACTCGGCCACGAAGACCGGCTGTGAGCTCGTCCGTACGAGCCGTGCCGGTGACACAAGCCGCTTGCGCCCGTTGATCTCCTTGTTCGCGGCGTAACCGCGGCTGCCGGCCCCGATGGTGTCGGTATGACGCTCCGGCTGTCCATCGCCGCCGCCGACGGTTCGCTCCGGCGGCCGACGGTGCCGGCGCGCGGGGACCCCCGGTGTGCCAGCCGGGACACGAACCGTTCCAAACGGATTTCAAGTCTCCACAAATCGATGTATGACGCCACAAGGGAACGACTGGCCAATCTTTTCACAATGATCGGGAACGGCCGCCGGAGCGCCGGTAAAAGGCGGAAGGCAGGGCGGAGGAGGCGGTCCGGATAGTCCTGCTGGTGCTGACCGCCCGCGGCCTGGAGGTGCCGGACGACGTACGCGCCCGGATCACCGCCTGCACCGACCTCACCCGGCTGGAATCCTGGGCGGCCCGCGCGGCGACCGCCCAGACCGCGCACGACCTGTTCGACGAAGCGGACGAAGAAGACCGCTGACGGATACCCGCCGGGTGCGCCACCAGTGCGGTCGCCGCACCGGTGGCGCCTCCGTACTCACGCCGAGCACCGACGTGCGTGACCGCTCAAGGTCAGTAGCCGATCCTCAACGAGGCCGGCACATGGTTTCCCAGGAGCACTCTGACCTCCGCACCCCGTACCGCAGAACGCGTCCCGTCCCTCGGCGGGAACCGGTCACCCGTCGATCACGTAGCGAACCCCCGGAGGCCGGGGTTCCCGGCGGAGTTCGTCGTTATCGTGACGGACCGGTGGGTGAACTTCCTGCGGTAGCTGGAGGGGTTCATCCCGAAGTGGGCCTTGAACCTCCTGGCGAAGTAGTTCGGATCCCCCCAGCCCACCTGCTCGCCGATCTGCGCGATCGGCTCCTCGCCGAGCAGGAGCAGGGTCGCGGCGACCTCCACCCGCTGCCTGGCCAGGTAGGCCATCGGCGGCAGCCCGGTCGCGGCCTTGAACAGCCGCACCAGGTATCCCGGCGTCAGGTGCAGATGGCCGGCCAGCTCCGTCAGCGTCCAGTCGTGGGCCACCCTGCCCTCCATCAGCCGCATCGCCCGCACGACGGCCGGATGGGCGGGACCGACCGGCTCCTCCGCGCCCTCCCGCGTCTCCGCGGCGGCCCGCGCGAGGTTGCCGAGGAGCACCGACAGGTGGCCGATGATGTCGCCGCGGTGGTGGGAGACCGGAAACGCGCGCAGCCGGTCCAGCCCGTCCAGCTGGGTCAGGCACTCGTCCAGGGCCTTCCCCGAGAGCCGGAAGGAGAGCGTCCCCCTGCGGCCCATCGAGTACGGGCCGGTCCACAGCAGGTATCCCAGCAGCGCGTCCTCCCTGCTCCAGGCGAGCTCCCGGTGCAGCAGCTCGACGCTGAAGCAGCAGTTGTACAGCTCCAGCCGGTCACACTCCTCGTACCCGTGCCAGGCGCCGGGCCGCAGCAGGACGACGTCGCCGCGGCGCAGCGGCTCCCGGCCCGTCGTCGCGTGGTGGATGGCGCTGCCCCCGGTGACGACCGCCACCTCGACGAAGCTGTGCGTGTGCGTGTGGAAGAAGCCGTGGTGGAGGTAGCGGCCGGCGTAGGCGAGCGAGCCGTCGGTGAAGTAGAGCAGGCCTTCCGACTCCGCCACCGGATCGTCATGCATGCGCGCACCCTACCCGTCCCCGCCTCACCGGCCGAGGTTAATTTTGTGCTATCAACTGGCGAATAGCGGCCTATCCGCTCCCCCTCTCCACGGTGCACCATCCAGTGCAGGCCTGAGAAACCTGCCGGAAACATCCGGCGCCGGACCGCTGGCTTTCGCAGCCGATTAAAACGTTCCGCCGTCGGGACCGTACGGGATGCCGTACGGGCTCCCGCCAGGGGCGTTCGGGGGTTCGGCGGCTCACGTGCGCGGTCTCCGCCGTCGCGGCCGTCCGGCCGGTCCAAGCAGAACCCCAGGGAGATGAAGTGAGACTCAAGGCATCACTGACGCTGATCTCGGCGTCCCTCCTGCTGACCGCCTGCGGTGGCGGCTCGGCCGAGCCCGCCGCCGACGGCACGGTCACCCTGTCCTTCCTCGTCGACAACGATCAGCTGACCCTCGCCGGGGCCAAGGCGCTCGCGGACGCCTTCAACAAGACCGATCCCACCGTGAAGGTCGAGGTGGAGACGCGGCCGGGAGGCACCGAGGGCGACAACATCGTCAAGACCCGGCTCTCGACGGGCGACATGTCGGATGTGTTCTGGTACAATTCCGGGTCGCTGCTCCAGGCGCTCAACCCGGCCCAGACCATGGTCGACCTCACCGGCGACGCGGTGCTGAAGAACGTGCAGAAGGACTTCCTGCCGGTGGTGACACAGGCCGGCAAGGTGTACGGCGTGCCGGCCGGCGCCGGCATGGGCGGCGGCATCCTGTACAACCGCAAGGTCTACGACAGGCTCGGCCTGAAGGCGCCCACGACCTGGGCGGAGTTCATGGCCAACAACGAGAAGGTCAAGGCGGCCGGGATCACCCCGGTGATCACCACCTTCAAGGACACCTGGACCTCGCAGCTGTTCGTGCTGGGCGATTACCACAACGTCCAGGCCCAGGTGCCGGCCTTCGCGCGGGACTACACCGCGGGCAAGGCCAAGTTCGCCGCCACACCGGCCGCCCTGGCGGGCTTCGAGCACCTGGCCGAGGTCCACGCCAAGGGCTACGTCAACGAGGGATTCGGCTCGGCCACCAGCGACCAGGGCATGAAGATGCTGGTGGAGGGCAAGGGCGCGCACTACCCGATGCTCAGCGCCATGCTGCCGCCCATGCTGAAGGACAACCCGCAGGTCGCCACCGACATCGGCTTCTTCGGCGTCCCGGGCACCGACGCGGCCAAGCACGGCGCCACCGTCTGGGAGCCGCCGGGCATCTACATCGCCAAGACCACCGAGCACCCGGACGCGGCCAAGAAGTTCCTGGCCTTCGTCGCCTCGCCCGCCGCGACCGAGGCGGTGGGCAAGGTCGTCCAGCCCGCCGGGCCGTACCGGATCGAGGGCGCCAAGCTCCCGGACGACGCCATCCAGGCGGCCAAGGACCTGCAGGCCTACATCGACAAGGGCGCCACCACGCCCGCCCTGGAGTTCCTGTCCCCGGTCAAGGGCCCGTCGCTGGAGCAGATCACCGTCGCGGTCGGCTCCGGACTGACCAAGCCCGCCGAGGGCGCCGCCCAGTACGACCAGGACGTGGCCAAGCAGG
>NZ_BAAAVI010000145.1:0-5048 GCF_039534445.1 Streptosporangium fragile
GCCCCCAGGCCGCACGCCCGGACGGCGGGCGGGGCGCTCTGTGCGGCGGCGCGGCGCGCCGCCGCCTTGAGGCGTTCATCGCCGCCGGGGTCGTCGAGCCGATCACCATCACACGACGCAGGAGGGCCGCGTGATGGCCAGGACCGCCGTTGCCACCCCCGAGGAAGAGCCCCGGCGTTCGCGCAGGAGGAAGCCTCCCAAGAGGCGCTTCGGCCGCGTCCGGCAACTGCCGTCCGGCCGGTGGCAGGCCCGGTACACCGGCCCGGACGGTGTGGACCGCCCGGCCCTGGAGACCTTCGCCACCAAGACGGACGCCGAGGTCTGGCTGACCAGAAAGGAAGCGGAGATCCTCGATGACGAGTGGATCGACCCGGACGCCGGGAAGATCACACTCGGCGAGTACGGGCGGGCGTGGATCGACGAGCGCCCGAGCCCCCGCCCGCGCACGGTCGAGCTGTACGGCTACCTGTTCCGCGCCCACCTCGTCCCGGCCTTCGGCGAGAAGCCACTGAGCGAGATCAAGGACCCGCACGTCCGGCGGTGGCGGAAGAGGCTGCTGGACACGGGGGTCAGTGAGGTCACCGTGGTCAAGGCGTACCGACTGCTCAAGGCGTACCGGCTGCTCAAGGCGATCCTCACCACGGCCGTGGACGACCAGCTCATCAAGCGGAGCCCCTGCCGGATCAAGGATGCCGGTCAGGAGAGATCACCGGAGCGGCCGGTCCTCACGGTGGCCCAGGTCTACCGGCTCGCCGACACGATCGCGCCGCGTCACCGGGCGCTGGTGCTGCTGGCGACGTTCGGCGGTCTGCGCTGGGGTGAGCTGGCCGGCCTCCAGCGCCGGGACGTCGACCTGGACGCCGGGACCGTGCGCGTGGAACGCCAGTTGATGCAGATCACCGGTCAGGGGCTCGTCTTCACCGAGCCCAAGTCCGCGGCGGGCAAGCGGACGGTGGTGATCCCCGATCTGATCGTCGAAGATCTGCGGGCGCACGTGAAGGACTTCACCCAGGACGGAGAGGAGGGCCTGATCTTCGCTGGGCCGGATGACGGACCGCTGCGCAACGCCAACTTCAACCGGCGCGTCTGGGCTCAGGCACTCAAGGACGCCGACCTCCCGAAGATCCACTTTCACGACCTGCGGCACACCGGGAACACCCTCGCCGCGAACGCCGGGGCGTCGATCCGGGAACTGATGGAGCGCATGGGCCACTCCAGTACGCGGGCGGCGATGATCTATCAGCACTCCACCCACGAGCGGCAGCGGGAGGTGGCGAGGAAGCTCGACGGCCTCGCCCGCGGGGCACTCGGAGGCGATCGGGCACGCAACGGGCACGGAAGTCGGACGAGGCCGAATAAAGATCGAAGCCCAGGTGAGGAGAACATGCCTGACCTGGGCTTTTGTATGTCGTGAGGGCGGTGGAGCCTAGGAGATTCGAACTCCTGACATCCTGCTTGCAAACGGGAGCCGGTCACGACGTAGAGGGCTCCTCGCCCTGGTCACGCGGCAGATGCGGGTTGGTGGCGTGTGATCGTGTGAGGCGGTGTTGCTGTACACCGCTGCTGTACACAGCACCTCGGCCGACGGCCGGCTCCGTCATCCGATGGCAAGGGGACCCGTACCGCAGGGCCGCCAGGCCCGAGGAACGGCAGCCCCGCGGCAGCCAAGCGAGTACCGGATCAGGAGAGTAACTGTCCGTACACGTGGACAGACTGCATGACCTGCCAGAATGCTCGGACCAAGCGAAGGCTTCCTCTTGATCATCCCGCATATGACCCGCGAACGCCACGGCGGTCATCGTGGGGGCGGTGTGAGCCCACGAAGACTTGGATGACCCTAGCCGGACACGCTCGCGAGGTGCGGGGGCAGAGCGGGGAGCGTTCGACCTAAGCGGTGCGGTGGTCAGTCGTACTGCATCTGCAACGCGCGTCCCCGCTCTGGTCCTGCCTCCGATACCCATCACATCCTGGCCCGCCTACATCGGAGTCCTCAGTCCTCCTATGACCCGTCGGGGATGCGGTAGAAGGTGCGGGTCGACGTCCACCATTCCCGGTCGGCGAAGCGTCCCGTGATGCGGCCCATCATGCAGAAAAAGAGATGCACGTCCCAGTGCATGCCTTTCCTGCCGAGTTCCAGCCCTGCCGTATAGGGCCGGTAGTCGGCGAGGTCCATGTCTCCGCCTTCCTCGAACGGCGGGGTGACATCACCGAGTCGTTCTCCGTCATAGTTGAGGTACAGCGGCTCAAGCCCTTCGCCCACTTCTCCCGCGAAGTAGATCTCGAAAACGCGTCGCTTTCCCAGATTGCGGATCGCGGGATGGAACGAGTATGTGCCAAAGGCGAAGATGTGCGTCCAGCCGGGCGCGTGCGCGCCCATCCAGATGCCCACCTCGCTTGGGCCGTCATCCATACGGGCCAGCGTTTTCAGATCGCATTCCAGGCGCGAGCCTGGATCCACCTTGAGCAGCCGGGCCAGTTCCTCTTGATCGTCGCCTTCCACCCAGAGGGCGTGGAATCCGAGCTCGATCCAGTGCCCGTACTCGACCAGTAGGTCCCACTGGTTCTCTGCGGGAAGCGCCTGTTCCGTATTCATTATTCTCTGCATCCTCAAATCTAACAGGGAATGCGGGGCCACACTCGGCGGCCCCGCATTTAACAGCCATTAATCCACGATCTTCACCCAGAACGGACTGTCGCTGACCTTGGTGATAGTGTTGACGGGGTCGTAGGTGAGAAGGCGATAATGGCCATAGAACGCCTTGAGTGCGTCTCCATGTTTCCAGTTATGACCTGCTCGGACTCCCTGAACGGAGTAGTTAATCTTATCCTTAGCCGCCCCCTCCTGAGTGGAGGCGAAGGGATACTCGTCACACTGCACCTCTGTGTAGCCGTATTTTATGTAGACATCCGAAGTGTAGTACTTGCAATAGTTCGAACTGTAGTAGTTACCCAGGCGGAAATTGTCCTGGGGCACCTCGAATGCATGCTGGGAGAAGATCTTCCGGTTGTCCTCGTAGCCCGTATCGGTTCCCCTCCACAGCGGGGCGCCCTCAGGGGTGTTCGGTGGCTTGGCGTAGTTGCCCGAGATGACCTTCGGCAGTTCGTTGCCCAGCGGCCCCTTGACCGGCGGAAGGTTGATATCCCGTCCAGCGGTGGTGTCTCCGGGGCGGTACGGCGGGTAGGTGCCAGCATTCGTCGCCGGGTTCAGCGCCTTCTCGATATGGAGGATGACGTCCAGGAATTCACTATCCCTGCTCTTGGACATCGTGAACACCCGGTCGGCTCTGATGTAGATACAGCCGCCGATATTCCCACCCCCCTTATTGCCAACTCCGAGCTTCTTCCAGTCGCAGCGGAAGCTGGGGGACCACAGGCTGTTGCTCGGGGTACCCTGTCCCCATCGCACCACGCCGAGCCGCTTGCCTGCACTGCTCAGGAGTTCCTGGTCCCATAGAGGAAGCCTGCCCTTGTTCTCCTTGTACTGGGTGATGGCGGGCATGACGGAGCAGACTTCTCGGTCGTGTGCCGCCGGCTTGGACGTCCTGAGTAGATACTCGAGATACGGCGTCGCGCGCCAGCCCGCGATCGTCTTGAGCTGGGTGGGATTTCCCTTCTCGATTTGGCATCCTTGCGTGGCGAGGTCGAATTCGATCTGGACATCGTTCAGATCATCGTCGAGTTCCGTACGGCGGACGCCTCTGTTCCAAACACCGAAGTCCGTCAGCTTCACGAAGAACTTAATGTTCTGCGGCTTCAGACCGGCGGTGGCTGCGCCGCCCTTGTAGACGGCATCTCCGGTGGAGTCGCCGATGTAGGTGTGCGCCACCCAGGTCGCCCGAAAGGTGAACACGTCATCGTCAGTTACCTTGTCCAGCACCGCCGCCGGAATTCTCAACGGCCCGGGGAACAGTCTGACCCACCAGGCCGTCCTGTCCCTGCGCTTCTTGACGCCGTTGTCATCGTACTCCTCCCATCCTCCGTGTCCGATCCAGCTGGTCCAGCATGCGGAGTGTGGTCTCTCCTGCATGCGGGAATACGCGTCGGTGAATCTGGGCGCCTTGGTGGTGGCGTAGCAGTCCTCCAGGGACGGGTGTTTGTAATTGAAGTTGCCGGTCGCGGCCGCGGTCGGAGCTGCGGACGCCGTGGCCGGGTAGGGCTGGGCGGCAGGGCTGTTCAGGAGAGCGAGGATCTGCACGGTGTCGAGCGGCCGCTGGTAGATCTGGACCTCGTCCAGGTCGCCCTTCATTCTGCTGCCCAGCGCCATGACGGTGTCCGCGTTCCACGTCGTGAAGCTCACCGGAGCGGTCTTGATCAGGGCTCCGTTGAGGTACAGCGTCGCGGTGTCGGTTTCGGCGTCGTAGACGCCGGCGAGGTGGAACCACTCGTTGACCGGTGGTTCGACGTCGGACAGTACGCCCTCGACCGTGGCATCGGCGGCGTCGGCGCTGGTGAGGGTGAACACCAGCCCGCGGTCGGGGGTGTTGCCGAGGCGGAAGGGCGCCTGGTGAGTTCCCTTCTGCTCGATGACGCTGTAGTCGCCGTCCTTGTCGGCCCACCGTAGCCAGGCCGAGACGGCGAAGCTCTGGTCGGTGCGGATCACTGGTCCAGTGGTTTGTGCGAGCGGCTGGATTGCGCTGATGGTGAGTGGCTGCCAGTCTGACCACGCCGAGGACTGTTGCTCGGCGATGGCGCGGGCACGCCAGCGCACCAGCCAACCGTCGCTCAGCGTGTTGGCCGGGACGGCGATACTGGCCGAGGTGCCAGAGGCGATGTCGTCCACGGCTCCGGTCCAGATCTGGCCGGTGCCCTGCCCTTGTGGGGCGGCGGGGTCGTGCTCGATCTCGAACTCGGCCCGCAGGTTGCCGCCGGCCGGGTCGCTCACCTGCGCCAGCAAAGCGGGGGTGAGAGTGGGGGTGACGGTCTTGCCGTCCACCACCGTGGAGGGATTGACCTGCAGCGCCCCCACGGTCGGGTCGGAGATTGGACCGGGCAGATTGGATCGCCCCGGCGAAGTTGGAGGCTAGATCGCTTGGTTCTCGGCCGTCAGG
>NZ_BAAAVI010000146.1:0-4882 GCF_039534445.1 Streptosporangium fragile
GCGAACACGGCGCCGGACATCTCCGCGCACAGGGCTTCGGCGACGGCGTTCATGGAGTTTTCACCACGGCGAAAGGGACCGCGCCCTCGGCCCTGTCCACAGTCGCGGACAGACTTTTCCGGCCTCCAGTGGTCTACAAAAAACCTCTGGTCGGCTTCCAGCAGCTTTCAAGTGAGCTGAAGTGATCCTCAAGTCGAGTCGGCGAGACTTCCCGAGCTGCTCACTTTATTTCGTCTTTATGGCGGACGAACCGTAGGAGGAGACCGGCGTCGGGTCCATTCGACGCGCTCGTACTCAAGCCACGACGCCGTCCCGTGACCCCGGCGGGCGCGCGATGCGGTCCGTCCGCCAGGACGATCCCATCCCGCTGCCGGGTGAAGCACGGCGCAAAAGGCTGAGCTGCCCGGACCTTGCAGGAGTCCGGTCTCACGCTCGGGGGCTCCGATTCCGACTCCAGATCCTACGTCAGCATTCACCGCTGCGCCGGAAAGCGCATCCGTAGCCGTGGAGGCATCCTTTTGAGCCTGTTATCCGATCGCGTTTCCGCTCGGCGGACCGCGTTCTCTCTCATCGCCGGGGTGGTGGGCCTGACCACCATGCTGGCCAGCTCCCTCGTCGTACCCTTACCCGCACTGGCCGCGTCCGGCCCGGCATCGCCTCCGGACGCGAAAGCGGCGGCCGTCGCACCCACAGTGAAGATCACTGATCTCGGCTCCCTCGTGGGCAAGGGTGGCACCGTCATCGACATCAACAACAAAGGCGAGGTCCTCTGGGCAACCGGGGACTCCAGCCGCGAGACCCCTCGTCCTCAAGCCAAGCTGTATTCCGACGGAGAGGTCCGGGATCTTCACGCGCTCCTCGGCCTCGACGCCAACACCGACTCGTCCACCCCCTACGACATCAGGGAAGACGGCACGGTGCTCGTCAGGGTCGAGAACGCGAGCACGGACAAAGTCGTCCTCATCAAGGGAAACAAAATAACTCCCGTCGGTAAGTGGGCGATAACCGGGAACGACCGCGGCCAGCTCGCGGGCATCGCCTTTGTACTCAATCCCGACGACGGCGAACTGAAGCTGCAAGCGTTCAAAGGCCAGTATCTAGAGCCCAGCGCCATGGACAACTCCGGTTCGGTTGTCGGTCGGGCTGACATGGACCCCGGTCCGCCCAACACCTTTCGCGCCTTCAAAACCATGCCCGGCGAGCCCCTCAACCTGGAGCGAGACGAGCTGAAGGTCCCCGGCACCTCCCAGTGGACCCGAGCCAACGACGTCAACGAAAAGGGCCTGGTCGCCGGTCATGTGGACGGGCACCCGACCGCGGACGTCGGCGATAATCCCGTCATCTGGGACAGAAACGCAAAAGCCCACATACAGGACACCCCCTACGGCGGCCGAGTAGAGGCAATCAACGAGGCCGGAATCGCCGTCGGGGTGATGTACACCAACGAGAACATGGTCAACGAGCATGCCGCTCTGTTCCGGGACGGTGTGGGAACCGATCTGAACACCCTGCTGCCACCGGACTCGGGCTGGGTCTTGAAGAAGGCCACCGGCATCACCGACGGCAAAATCAGGATCATCGGCGTGGGCCGGCCCGCGGGAGCGGACGTCGACCACGGCTTCCTGCTTGAGCTGGGAAGCGGGCCCGTCATCAATTCGGTCACCCTGGAGACGAAGAAATACCCCTCCGAGGAGTGGAGCGCGGCGACGGAGGTGTACGACGGGGCCCCGGCGCGCGTCGCGGTTTCGCTGACCAATCCCGACCCTCTGCGTGTCACCGCGCACCTCAAACTGGCGCATTCGCCGAATCCGGGCGATCTCGCACTCGGTTCGCTATTCCCCATGGAACCACTCGGGGTCGAGCTCGATCCGAACGAGACCCGCACCGTGTGGGTGAACTGGAAGACCGACGGGATCGCCTGGGAGAAAAACGGGGACAAATGGGCGGCGAACTGGGCCCGGTACGTCAAGGCGCGGCTCTACGTCGACGACGTCAAGCTGGATTTCGCCGAGTCGGCGCAGGTCATCACCAAGCCCAGGCCCGTGGTCCTGGTGCACGGTTGGAAGACCGACGTGACCTCGTGGGCCTACACTCCTGCGATCCTGAAAAGGATTCATCCCCATCTCGAGGTGGGCGCCGTCGGTGACGGCCGATTCGGCCCCGACGGCGGCACCCTCAACACCGGCTCCTTGCTGGACCCGCTGGCGAAGACCTACACGCTTGCGCAGAACGCCAAGGAACTGACGAGATATGCCGAGAACATGCGTAGGGAAACGGGTTCTCCGCACCTTGACCTCATCGGACACTCGATGGGTGGTCTGATCGCCCGGCAGATGATCCAGGATGAGATGCCGAACTTGCCGAGCCCGACGGACGGCAAGCCGGTGGTGATCCGGATGCTGCAGATGGGGACCCCGAACCGGGGGACTCCCTGCGCGGACCTGCTCGTGCTGCTGGCCCACTTGAATAACGTGCCGGTCCCGTATTATCCGGCGACGGCGCAGGTCACCAAGTCGTATGTGCATGGTGACTTCTACAGGGACTACAAGAACCTGAGGGGCGTGATCCCCTCCAATCTGGCGGGCGTGGGCAGGATCGGCTGCTACCTCCCCGGCGAAGACCCGGAGATGCACAAGGGCGACCTGATCGTTCCGTTGTGGAGTGCGCGGTTCTACCTCGACATTCCCAGGACCGGAACGGTGCACATGTCGATGACCGACTCGGAGTGGGATCTCGCGACGTACCTTACACCGCGGTTGGCGTCGGTACCGGACAGCACCGCCAGCCCGGACACGCCCGGACTGACCGAGGGAGTCACCGGGAACCCGGCCCCGGACACCAAGGCGAGGGCGACAGCCACGGACGACGACGGTGCCGAGAACCGTGCGGACGAGATGACGATGTTCGCCGCGTCGTCGACCCAGGTGGGGCCGGGGGCGAAGAAGATCGTGTCGTTGGACGTCCCGCAGGGCACGGCGTTCGGTGTGACGGGGGTGCTGCCGCCGACGGTGGGGCTGCTGCTGCTCGATCCGGCCGGAAAGCCGGCCGCGCAGTACACGGCCGGCAGCGACGCGGCCAAGCAGCCCATACAGGGGCTGAGCGTCGCCACCCCGCAGGCCGGGGCGTGGAAGCTGGAGATCACCAACACGGCGGCCGAGCCGGTCACCGCCGACCTGGGTGCCTGGGTCGCGGGCAACCCTGCCACGGTGACGGCCACGGCGAAGCAGTCGGAGGACAACCGGGTCACGGTGACGGCCACGGTCACCGACAACGGTCAACCGGTCACCGGGAGGCCAGTGCTGGCGTTCGTGACCGGAGAGGACAACACGCGCACCGAGCTTTCGCTGCAGGACGACGGTGACGGCGTGTACAGCGCCACGACCGAGGCGTTGGCCGACGGCGTGTACTCGATCGTGGTGAAGGCCGAGACGGACAAGGGTCTGCGGACCGCGCTCGATGTGGTCGAGGTCAAGAAGCCGGACACCCGGGAGTTCACGCTGAAGCTGTCGGCCGGGCCGGGTGGCTCGGTGACCGCGTCGCCGGCGCAGGAGAAGTACCGGGCCGGGACGGAAGTGAAGGTGACCGCCACCCCCGAGGCCGGGCGCGTCCCGATCGGGTGGGTCGTCGACGGCCAGAAGCGGGGCCCGGGTGCGCTGACCCTGACCATGGACCAGGACCACACCGTGGAGGCGCGGTTCGGCACCTACACGGTGACCGAGATCGGCGCGCTGCCCGGCGGGAACGCGTCGCGGACCGAGGCCGAGACGCTGAACGACCGCGGCCAGGTCGCGGCCACAGTGGTCGACAAGGACGGCAAGCGGCGCGCGGTGCGCTGGCAGGACGGCACGTTCACCGAGCTGGGTGGTCTGACCTGCACCGATGGTGCGGTCAAGTGCGAGGCCGGTGGCCTGGGCCTCAACGAGGCCGGGGAGGTGTCCGGCTGGGCCGTGACGTCGGTGAACGGCGTCAACTCCCGGCGCGCCGTCGTCTGGCGCGACGGCGGTTTGGTCACCGATCTGCAGCCGGGCAACAGCGCGTCGGACTTCAACGCCGTCGCCGTGAACGACAACGGCCAGACGCTCGGTTATGCGGGGGCTTCTCCGTTGTCCCGAGGTGTGATGTGGGACCGGGGGACCGCGGTCACGCTGCCTCCCGACTACGCCGGGGGTGGTCTCAGCTACGAGAACGAGTGGGGCCAGGGTCGTCTACCGCGGATCAACCGCAACGGCGCGGTCGCGGGCGGCTACGCGCTCAGCCGGAACACCGACGGCAGTGTCCGGGACACCGGTCCGATGTTCTACGCCGACGGTGTGCTCACCAAACTCCCGGGCACGGTCGAGGGGTGTGCCACGACGGGCGGCAGAGCCTCCGACCTCAACAGCACCGGCCTGGTGGTCGGCACCCTGCGGTGCGGCCGCTACGAGGGTACGGAGACCAAGCGCGCCTACGTGTGGAAGGACGGCAAGCCGACCGACCTGGGTGTGGGTGAGGCGACCGCGGTCAACGACAACGAGGTGGTCGTCGGTTCCGAGCAGGGGGATCGTCTCAACGCGCAGAAGCCACCGCTGATGTGGGTGGACGGCCAGAAGTACCAGCTGGCGAATGTGCTGTCCCGGCCGTGGTGCCCGAAGGACACCCGGCAGACGACCCAGCCGTGCGTGGGCATCGGGGAGGTGCTGGACCTCAACTCCTCGGGCCAGATCCTGGTGCGGGGCTTCGTGCGGGACCGCTCCGCGTCCTCGGCCGGGTTCGTCCAGGAACCGCGGTCGTTCCTGCTGACGCCCACCCCCGCCCGGACAGATCTGGAGGTCACCCACAGCGTCTCGGCGACCGAGCCGGGGCCGGGCTCCACGGTCACCTGGACGGCCACGGTGACCAACAA
>NZ_BAAAVI010000147.1:0-4621 GCF_039534445.1 Streptosporangium fragile
AGCTCATCCGACATGATCCAGAACTATAGATCACAAAACCTGGCTGTAGTACTAGAAAAGTTCACCTCCGGGCAGGATCCCGCCGCGAACCTCGTAGACCTCGGTCACCGTCTCGGGACGGAGGAGGGCACTGATGCGCTCGACGGTCCGGCCGTAAACGGGAGACGCGGCAAGAGCTTCGGCACTCTCGTGATCGGCCCACAGGGTGATCACCAGGCATCGATCGCCGTCACGAGAGAAGATCACCCCCTGGAAGCCGGCTTGCTGCTCGAACATGGGCCGTGACACGTCACGGGCGAAAACGTCGTACTCCGTCTCCATCCCCGGCAACACGGTCGCCCGCCACAACCGCACGATCATCTTCATGCTCTCCCGACTCATACGTGGACGTCAGAGGTGTCACCACGTCCAGGACCTCGTGAAGCCACGGTCCCTTCTCGGCCTGCCACCGGCGCGAAGTCTTTCATCTCGTCCCGGTGGGAGAAATCCTTTCGGTTCCCCTCGAAGTCGCTCCGAGCCTCCCGACGGGAGGGTGGGGCACGTGGCAGAACACGTCACGGTGTCCGCCTCGGAGCTCGCTCTCGGCTTTCGGGGAGAATCGGGCCGGATTCCGGCGCCGGGAACGTGACGGGGCCTGACGACCTTCAGTTTCGATCACGGACGGCGTAGAAGCTCGACGGCGTAGAAGCTCTCGGAGACGACGTGGACGAGCGCCTCCCGGCAGGGTCCGGCCCGGCCGCTGACAGCGGCTTCCCGGTGCGTCGACGTCTCACCAGCCGTCGGTGTCGAAGCTGCTCTCGTCGCGACCGCCGTCCGTTACCCACCACTGCGACCGCCCGCTGCCTTTCCAGGCAGGCTGATGGACGGGCGCGAACCAGGCCAGTGCCAGCTCGTCCCGCCCGTCGCCGTCGTAGTCGGCCGCCGCCCGGGGTGTGGCCAGGCGCTGCTCGGGTGCCGACTTCTTGCCGCCCGGCTCCTTGGCCGGTCCGAGCCGACGGATCACCTTCCCGTCGCGTCGCAGCCCGGCCGCTCCGCCGTGGAGCAGTTCGACCCTGTCGGAGCCGAGCTCGATCGCGAGATCGTCGCGCCGGTCGCCGTCGAAGTCTCCCACGACCAGCTCCCAGGAGTACCCGATGTCTTTGAACACCTGCGGCGCACGCCCCGCCCCGCCGTAGTAGACGGTCATCACGCCGTCGACCTCCGGCGGCTCGGTGTCGTACCCCGGCTCGTTGTTGCGGCTGCCGTCATCGGCGACCACGACGTCGTCATAGCCGTCACCGTCGAAATCCCCGAACGCCGAGGCATTGCCCTCGTGCAGCTTGCGGGAGTGGCGGGACAGCCCGCCGGGACCGGCCCCGAACAGCCATGACGGGCTCTGCTCGCCGTCGCCGCCACCATGCACGAGCAGGCCGGTGGCACGGCGTCCGTCGATCCTGCCTGCGACCAGGCCCGCGAAATCCCCGTCGTCCGGTCCGGGATGGATGGTGTGGCGGCGTGCGGCGCCCTCCCGGGTGAACGGTCCGTACAGCACGGCCAGGTCCGCCGCGACCGTCCCCTTCGTTTTCGGCACACCCATCGCCAGGTCGCCGTTGCCGTCGCCGTCGAAGTCCCCCGGCACACCCCAGTAGGGGAAGTCGGGCTCGAAGACGGGCGGCTGGACGACGACCGGTCTCACATCGGGGTCCACCCCCTCCGGGCCGCCCCACACCAGGTACGAGGTCCCGCGGTACCCTCCCACCGGGAAGCCGTAGATCACCACGTCGGCGAAGCCGTCACCGTCCAGGTCGACTGTTCCCGTCCTGATGATGCTTTTGAAGCCGAAGTCCGCAGCGTCCATCACCGTCCGGGTCCGGGGGTTGAGACCGTCTTTCGAGCCGTACACGATCGCGAGATCGGGCGGTGTGTCCCAGTAGGGGTTGGTGAAGACCAGGTCCGCGAAGCCGTCGCCGTTGATGTCGTCGGGGTTGCCGCCGCCCTTTCCCGCGGCGGGTGCCGGCGACGCCTCTCGGGAGGGGCGTGACGGTTCGGGTGACGGCGCCGCGTCGGACGACGAGGACAGCGCCGACGCGCTCCGTCCGGGTCCGGCGTCACATCCGCCCAGCAGCAGCGACACGATCGTAACGGTGACGGCTGTTATGTTTCCGATCTTCATCGCGCCCTCGGCGCGGTTTCGCGACACATGATGATCAAGAGTATGGGGGGTCGGGGAACGACTGCGCGAAGACCGGTGGTGAGGACGCCGCCGCGGATGTCCAGGACGGCCCCGGGCTCCTGCGCCACCTCAGGACGGACACCCGGACACCCGGACGTCACGCCGGGTGGGGACGGCTCCGGGTCGCGGCGGAATCGGGCCGCCGGAGCGCTCCTGACCTGGCCGGGAACACCGTCGAGTGCTCGCCGGACGCGGTTTTCGTCGGGGGCGGGGCCTGGCCGGCCGGAGGGGGCACCGCGTGGGCAGAGCGCTCGGGTGCAAAAAAATATGGCCCGTGTCCGTCTGCCGTGTCGATCCGCGGCTGCCCCGTTCGACCTGTGAGTGAGAGGGTCGAGAGACGACCCCGATGGCAAGGAGATCGAAGATGGCGAAGTACATGCTGATCATGCGAGGCACCGACGAGTCCGTCGCGAAGATGATGGAGACGCCCTTCGAGCAGATGCTCGAGACGGTGGGCCGCTTCAACGAGGAGATGATCCGGGCCGGCGTGCTCGTCGCCGCCGAGGGCCTGGACGATCCGGCCCAGGGCGTGGTGGTCGACTTCAGCGGCGAGACGCCGGTGGTCACCGACGGCCCGTACGGCGAGACGAAGGAGTTGTTCGGCGGCTTCTACCTGATCGACGTGGCGTCGAAGGAGGAGGCGGTCGAGTGGGCCAAGCGACTGCCCGCGGTCGCCGGCTCGAAGTGTGAGATCCGCCGGGTGCCGGGCATCGACGAGTTCCCGCAGGACAACGAGTGGATCATCAGGGAGCGGGCGTGGCGCGAGCGGACCGGCCAGCTGTGACGCCCGCGGCCGCCGGCGGCCCGCCGAGCACCGAGTCGGCGCGGCGGGCCGTCGAGGCCGTCTGGCGGATCGAGTCCGCGCGGATCGTCGGTGCGCTGGCCCGCTACACCGGGGACTTCGCGCTCGCCGAGGACGTCGCGCAGGAGGCGGTGGCGGAGGCGCTCGTCACCTGGTCGCGCGAGGGCGCGCCGGCGAGCCCGGTGGGCTGGCTGCTCGCGACCGCGCGGCGGCGCGCCATCGACGGCTTCCGCCGCCGGTCGGCACTCGACGAGCGGTACGCCATGCTCGCCGGTCGGCTCACCGAGGGTGAGGCGAGCTCGGGCGCGGTGGCCCCGCCGGACCGGTCGGACGACCTGCCGTGGGATCCCGACCGGGTCGACGACGACGTCCTCGCGCTGATGTTCGTGGCCTGCCATCCGGTGCTCTCGCCCGAGGCGCGCGTGGCCCTGACGCTGCGCGCGGTCGGCGGACTGTCGAGCGAGGAGATCGCCCGGGCGTTCCTCGTGCCCGTGCCGACCCTCCAGGCACGGATCACGCGGGCGAAGAAGACGATCGCCGCGGCGGGAGTGCCGTTCGAGCTGCCGCCGTCCGAGGAACGGCGGCAGCGGCTCGGCGGTGTCCTGAGCGTGCTGTACGTGATCTTCACCGAGGGTTCGACGGCGACGACCGGTGACCGCCTGCTCCGCCCCGAGCTGGCGTACGAGGCGATCCGGCTGGCCCGGATGCTGGCCGCGTTGCTGCCCGACGAGCCGGAGGTGCACGGGCTGCTCGCCCTGTTCGAGCTCACGGCCGCGCGCTTTCCCGCGCGCACCGGGCCCGATGGTGAGGCGGTGCTTCTGGAGGATCAGGACCGGCGCCTGTGGGACCGGTCGGCGATCCGTCGCGGCCTGGCCGCGATCGACCGGGCCTCGGCTGTCGGACACGGTCTCGGACCGTACGGACTGCAGGCGGCGATCGCCGCCTGCCACGCGTCGGCGCCCTCGGTGCCGGAGACCGACTGGGAGCGTGTCGTGCTCCTCTACGAGGCGCTCGGCCGCGTGGCTCCGTCCCCCGTCGTCGAGCTCAACCGGGCCGTCGCCGTCGCGATGGCGAACGGGCCACGGCAGGCGCTGTCCATCGTGGACGAACTGGTCGCCTCCGACCGCCTGTCGGGGTCGTATCTGCTCCCGAGCGTGCGCGGTGAGCTGCTCGCCCGGCTCGGCCGGACCGCAGAGGCACGGGCCGAGCTGGAGCTCGCCGCCCGGCTGTGCGGCAACGTCCGCGAGCGGTCGGTGCTGCTGCGCAAGGCGGCTGCGCTGGCGTGACATCCGCCCCGGCTCCGTCGTTCTCACCGGTCACACCGACTCCGTGAGTTCGGTGGCGTTCGGCCCGGACGGGCGCACCCTGTCCGGCGGCGGTCGGAAAAGAACGGTGTGGCCGGGGGACGTCGCGCGCAGGAAGGTCATCGCCCCCTCAGCCGGTCTCCGTCCACGCGGGGCCATCGAGTGGCCGGAGCCTTCAGCCCAGGTGAAGATCCGTACTCCGTACCGGCTCTGGTCGCTCTGACCGCGAACGTTCGCGGCCCGGTTACTAGTAGTACTTCGTTAGGTTGGTTCTGGTGGGTGGTGTTCTGGCGGAGTTGGGCC
>NZ_BAAAVI010000148.1:0-4573 GCF_039534445.1 Streptosporangium fragile
CCACTCACCAGAGTCGCGACGGCTGCCGCCACGCCGGCGATCCTACGTGTTCTCACGCTGCCTCCTCGAGCTGCTTCCGCGTCGACCACGTCTCACCCTGCCGATGGGCGCTTGTCGCGTTCTTGGCTCCTACTTGGGATCCTGGTGGTAACGGTGTCCAGGCGGAATCTGATCGTGCGTCTGCACGCTACGTGACCGACGGAACGGCAAGCCGGGTCACTGTCGGGCTGGAACGCGGCGGGTATCCGGAGCGCATTACTGCACCCCGGCCCCCTCACGTCGCCTTCGTCCTCCCGACCCGGACATCTTGATCGTCATGGACGCTGGCTACGACGTCACCCGGTGGCGTTCGTCCTGTCAGACCTGCCCGTCGAGGTCTGTCAAAAAAAGTGGGTCTGGCCCACTTTCCGTGATCAGTAGCCGTGCAGGACACGGACGCGGAGAAGGTCAGGGTTGGCTCGCCCGAACATGATCCGTTCGATCATCTTGATGCGGTTCACGTTGCCTTCCACGGCCCCGGAGCTGTAGGGCAGGGAGAGCCCGGCCTTGACCGCCGCCCGGTCCCGGCGAAGGCCTGCGACGAAGTCGCGCAGTTCCCGCGCCGGGCTGGCCTTCGCTCGCGCCGCCCAGCCTTCCAAGTCCTGCTCGCCACGACGGTGGACGAGCATCTCGGCGAACTGGCGCGTCAGCTCGGTGACCGAGGCGAGTTCCGGGCAACGGGCGGTGATCTGTTCGAGCTTGGCCAGGTCTTCGGCGGCAACCTTGCTGGGTGGCTGGACGATCCAGCCGGTGACCTCCCGGATCTTGGGCGCGGGCGGCGTTGCGGGTTTGACGGTTGTCGAGCGGAGCTTGGCGGTGAGTCGTCGGAGCGTGCGGGTGCTGCCCAAGTAGCCGCGTTCGCGCAATTCAGTCAGGAGTTGATCGGTGCTGCGGCAGCCTTCCTCCCAGCGTTGCTGCAGATAGGGAAGATAGGCATCGAGGATCGTCCGGTATGGTGCGCGCTCATCGCTGATGAGATCATCGGCGCTGGCGGCGGTGGCGTAGCGACGCACGGTCTTGCGATCTAGCCGCAACTCGCGGCTGATCTGAGTGATATTCATCTCCTGGGCGAGGGCCTGGTGGATCTCGGCGTGCCGTGCCCTGATGCGGGCCGCCGAGGGGCTTTCCTCGCGGACCGGCTCCAGGGCGGCGGGAGGATCCACGATCTCGGGCTTGGCCGGTTCACGCAGGCGCGCGCGGTGCCGAGACACGGCCCGCTGGACCGCACCGGACAGATTGTGGAGCAGATGCCAGCGGTCGGCCACCTGCACCGCCAGCGGGGCGCCGCGTTGCGCGCCTTCGGCATAGCAGCCGGCCCGGTCCCGGCAGATCACCTCGACCCCGGGATGCGCCTCCAGCCAAGCCGCGAACGAGTCCGCCGAGCGATCCGGCAACAGGTCGACCACATGACCGCCCTCCACGTCGACCAGCACCGTCCCGTAGGTATGACCCTTGCGCCAGGCGAACTCATCGACCCCCAGCACTCGCGGAGTCACCACCTGCGGATCCGGCAAGCTCCGCAACAACCGCAGCAGCGTCGAACGGCCCACCGCACAGGCCAGACGGGTGGTATGACGGGCACCGGGACGACCCCCCAGAGCCAACGCCACCATCCGCAGCATCGACAGCAGCCCCGCCGCGCGTCGGCCGTGCCTGCTGGTTAGGCCGGGAACCTGCTCGGCGAAGGTCCGCTGTCACAGGCGGTGTTGTCGCAGAAGAAGCGGCGCACCCGAACCTGGAGCAACACCTCCTGCCCGGCGACCGGCAGATCCGACAGGCACCGCTCATAGCGGCTATGAACCCGCACCGACTCACAGCCACAGGCCGGACATTCACCCTTCGGCTCCGTCGTCACTGCCTTCACTCGCACGGTCGCGCCCATCCGATGCACCCGCTCGATACGAACGGCGGCAAGATGCGGGAACACGACCGCCAACAACTCCGTGATCGACACAGAGCAGCGTCCCGACACCGTCACCGGCCCGCATCCGGCTCGACAAGATTGTGATCTTGGAAGGACAGCTGATCACGAAAAGTGGGCCAGACCCACACGCACTTGGCCGTTGACAAGGTCCTGGGACGGATTCGCTGCGACCGCGTCATGCTGCTGCCCGCACCGCCCAGAACGCCGGGCACCAACGGTCGGCCGCCCAAACACGGTCCCGTCTTCGCCTTGGCCGATCCCGCCACCTGGCCGGCGCCGCAGCACGCCACGACCACCGCCACCACCCGTTACGGCCTGGCCAAGGCCGGCAGCTGGAACCGGCTGCACCCGCGCTTGACCCACCGCGCCTGCTGGATCGACCACGAGGGCGACCTGCCCGTCATCGAGGGCACGCTGATTCGCTTGCAGGTCGATCACCTGCCCGGCGACCGCGACCCCCAGCCGGTGTGGCTGTGGTCGTCGGCCACCGGCCCGGCCGCCGCCGAGGTCGATCGGCGCCGGCAGTCGTTCCTGCGCAGGTTCGATCTTGAACATACCTTCCGGCTGTTCAAGCAGACCCTGGGCTGGACCCGACCGAAGCTGCGCAGCCCGCACGCCGCCGACCGCTGGACCTGGCTGATCATCGTGGCCCACACCCAACTGCGCCTGGCCCGGCCGCTGGCCGAGGACCTGCGCCACCCCTGGGAGAAACCTGCACCACCCGGCCGGCTGACCCCCGCCCGGGTACGGCGAGGGTTTCGCAACCTCCGCGCGAAGGCCGCCCTTCCAGCCGGCGCGCCGAAACCCGGCCGGCCTGGCCCCGGACGCCCTCCCGGCTCCGAGAACCGCCGACCGACACCTCACTACGACGTCGGTAAAACCGTCAAACGAGATCGCACCCTGACCGCCAGACGGCAACGCACAGGCTAAAGATCAAGCTCAGTGGGTGTTTGAAAAGCTGGCGTTCACGTCGCTGTTCAGCTGCCTGCCGGTGTGCGTTGCCGGGCGTGGGAGGCCCCATGCCCAACCCTCGCCATCCCTGCCCGACGGATCTCACCGACCAAGAGCGGTCGCTGCTGGAGTCGCTGATCCCCGCCCGAAAGGCGGTGGCCGCCCGGTGCTGCACTCGCGCCGGGAGATCGTGAACGCGATCCCCTGCTGGCTGGGGGCCGGCTGCGCCTGCTGCCGCATGACTTCCCGCCCTGGCAGACGGTCTACCACTACTGGCGGCAGCGGCAGGCCGACGGCCTGTGGGAAGAAGCCTTGATGGCATGCGCTCCACCTGGGTCGGGAACGACGCGCTGCCGCGTGAGGTGCCGCGTATCGGGGTGGTCCCGCGCCGCTGGATCACGGAGCGAACTTTTTCTTGGCTGGGTCGCCATCGACGGCTGTCACGCAACTACGAGTAGTTGATCACGACCTCCGAGAATGACATCTATGCCGCGACCTGCATGCTGTTCCTGCACCGCCTCGGAGCACTTCGAGCATGACTTTTCAGACCCCCAAGGAGTTGAACGGTCTGCGGGTCATCGCACAATCAGTTTCGTCCCGGCCGTCCGTACTCCGTCGCCGCGCGGACCCGGGTTCCGTACTCATCAGGGCAACAAGGATCATTCAAGTTCTTTTCAAGTCGCTTCTCTAGCGTCGTTGATGCAGAGCGCACACACCGGTGCTGTTGGGATCTCCCTGAAACCGCGGCACGAGGAGGCACCATGACAACAGGTAAGATCCTGCGATGGCGACTATCGTCGCGCCGGTGAGCGAGCTAACCGGCGCGGCGGCACCTCCGGCTTCCGCCAAGATGGCCTGCATGATCGCGGTGTCGCGGTGAGGGCGGCAGCGGAGCCGGACCAGTACCTTTCCAGGTTTTCGAGGGCACGGCAGCGCGCTCGCCGAGGGCTCGGATACGGGCATGCGCGCGGTTGACGGACCGCTGGCGGAGCGACAGACGCAGCCGGTGCCGGTGGCGCTTGAACGGGGTGCGGATCGCGCGGCCCGCGCCCCGGTCGGCCCCGGGTGGCCGGCCGGCGCTGCCAGGCTGGAAAGAGCTCGGTTTACTGACGATATATCAGCACTGCCTGAGTTCCCTGTTCTTCTGTGACAATCGCAATGCGATCCCTCCCGTCGGAAGGCGATTATGAATATCAGGTTGAAGTCGCGCATATCGAGATCTCTTTGATGCGCTCTCCGTCAATCACGTTCGCCGGGTGTGGTCGACCAATATGGATCCCGCAGGAACGGAAGATCGCCATCGGATGAGCATTTCATCATCGCTCTAAGCCACCTCGGCATCTGATTCGGGCCAGCACCTGCCCGGAAAACGCTCGGCGGAGTTCTCCTGGCTGACTTGTTTAATCGGATTCCGTCTGCCCTGTACGCCGCCTTGCCATGGTGGATCCCGCGCCCGTCAGTCGGAGTGTTCGGAAGGCGTGGCCTTCTCGAAACCTTCCGAGTCCGACGAGAGAAGACAGTGGAGGAACGCAGCAGCGGCCGAACGGAGTAGGACCTGCTGTAATCAACGCAAGGGATTGGAAATGGCCGTGCGTAATCTAAATAAGGGATCAGAAATGACCGTGACGAACGTTTTCCCGCAGATCCCCGATGACGATA
>NZ_BAAAVI010000149.1:0-4411 GCF_039534445.1 Streptosporangium fragile
CCCGGGTGATCGCCGCTCCCCGGGCGGGCGCCGGCCGGGCCCGCCGCCGAGCGGCCCCCGCGGACCGTCCGCGCCGCCGCGCGTGACCGTGCCGCCACCGCCGCCACCGTGGCCCTGGTCTCGGTACCGGGCCCGTACGCGTTCGCCGAGGCGCTGGACGCGGTCGAGGCGGGGCTGTCCGTGATGATCTTCAGCGACAACGTGCCGGTCGGGCAGGAGGTACTGCTCAAGAGGCGTGCCGCCGAGCGCGGCGTGCTGGTCATGGGGCCCGACTGCGGCACCGCGGTGATCGGCGGGGCGGGCCTGGGCTTCGCCAACGTGCTGCGGCCCGGCCCGGTCGGGGTGGTGGCCGCCTCCGGCACGGGCGCCCAGCAGGCGACCTGCCTGCTGGATCTGGCCGGTGTCGGGGTGAGCCACGTGCTCGGCGTGGGCGGCCGGGACCTGTCGGCGGAGGTGGCCGGGGCGTCCACCCTGCGCGCCCTGCGTGCCCTGGACGCCGACCCGGCCACCGAGCTGATCTTCCTGATCGCCAAGCCTCCGGCCCCGGAGGTCGCGCGGGCCGTCGCGGAGGCCGTCGCGAAGCTGGACACTCCCGTGGTGACGGCCCTGCTCGGCCCCGACCAGGACGACCTGACCACCGCCACCGAGACGGTCCTGCGCGTGCTGGGCATCCCGGTCCCCGAGTGGCCGTCCTGGCCCGCGGCGGGCACGGCGGCCTCCCCCGCCGGGCCCGCGGGCGCGCCCGGCGCGGCGGCCCCGGCGGGGAGGCTGCGGGGGATCTACTCGGGCGGGACGCTGTGCACCGAGGCCCGGCTCGTCACCGGGTTCGGCGAGTTCACCGACTTCGGCGACGACGCCTACACCCGCGGCCGGGCACACCCGATGATCGACCCGACGCTGCGCCTGGAGGCGCTGGCCGAGGTGCCGCCCGGCGACGTCGCGCTGCTCGACGTGGTGCTCGGCCACGGCGCCGACCCCGACCCCGCGGCGCGGCTCGCACCGGCGGTCGCCGCCGCCACCGCCAGGGGTGTCACGGTGGTCGTCGCACTGGTCGGGACCGAGGGCGACCCCCAGGGGCTCCACGCCCAGGCCCTGGCCCTGCAGGCGGCGGGCGCCGCGGTGTTCGCGTCCAACGCGCGGGCCGCCGCTTACGCGGCGGGCGCCGCCTCGGCCGCGGCCGGCACCGTCGCGACCGCCCGTTGACCCGTTCCCGCGGGTCCGGGACCCGGGTCCGCCCGGCGGGAAGCCGCCGCCTTTCGCTCAGGAGTAATCGATGACGCTGCCCATGCTCACCGGCGAGCCGGAAGTGATCACGGTCGGAGCCGACGTGCTCGGCGAGGCGCTGGACGCGCAGGCCGTCCCGCGGGTGCGGGTCGACTGGCGCCCGCCGATGCCCGGCACCGAGGCGGACCTGGCCCGGGTGCTGGCCGACCCGCGCCGGGCGGGCGCCAACGAGACGGCCGTGAGACGCCTGACGTCCGCGCGGCCGCAGCTCGTCGGGGTACGGCCCGCACGCGAGGTGCTCGACCTGCCGGAGGGCACTTTCCTGCACGCGGGGCCGCCGATCGAGTGGGAGCGGGCGTCGGGCCCGCTGCGGGGCGCGCTGATCGGGGCAATGCTGCTGGAGGGGCTGGCCGCCGACGCCGGGGAGGCCGAGGAGCGGCTGGCCGCCGGACGGGCCCGGCTGGACTCCTGTCACCACCACCGGACCGTCGGGCCGATGGCGGGTGTGGTCACGCCGTCGATGTGGATGTTCGAGGTCCGTGACGCCGAGCACGGCGGTAGCGCGTACTGCTCGCTCAACGAGGGTCTGGGCAAGGTGCTGCGTTACGGCGCCTACGGCCCCGAGGTGCTCGAACGCCTGCGGTGGATGGGCGAGGTGCTCGGCCCGGTGCTGCGCACGACGCTGGAGCGCAGCGGACCGCTGGACCTCGGGGCGCTGATCGCGCAGGCCCTGCAGATGGGCGACGAGCTGCACAACCGCAACCGGGCGGCCACCTCGCTGATGGCGCGCGAACTCGCCCCGTCGATCGTGGAGACCGCTCCCGGCCACGCCGCCGAGGTCCTGCGCTTCATCAACGGCAACGACCACTTCTTCCTCAACGCGGGCATGGCCGCGTGCAAGGTCAGCGCGGACGCCGCCCGGAACGTCCCGGGCTCCACCCTGGTGGTGGCGATGGCCCGCAACGGCACGGACTTCGGCGTCCAGGTCTCCGGTCTCGGCGACCGCTGGTTCACCGGTCCCGCGGGGGTGCCGGACGGGCTCTACCTGGGCGCGTACGGCCCCGAGGACGCCAACCCGGACATCGGCGACTCCACGATCACCGAGACGGTGGGCCTGGGCGGTTTCGCGATGGCCGCGGCGCCGGCGATCGTCCGGTTCGTCGGCGGTGACGTGACGGAGGCGACGGCGGCGACCCGGTCGATGTACGAGATCACCCTGGCCGAGCACCCGGCGTACCAGATCCCCACGCTGGACTTCCGGGGCACGCCGACCGGCGTCGATGTCACGCTGGTGGCCAGGACGGGCCTGCTGCCCACCGTGAACACCGGCATCGCGGGCCGGGTCGCGGGCACCGGACAGGTCGGCGCGGGACTGGTCAGCCCACCCGCCTCGGCCTTCACCGCGGCGCTGGCGGCGCTGGCCGAAGCGGCCGCCGACGCGGCGTGAATGGTTTCATCGATCTTTTACGGTAAGGTGCCGCGAAGCCGACAATGCCCGTGCCGGCCCGTGCCGACCGGCGGCCCCGGGTGACGTTCGGCGACGTCAGGGCGGAGATGAACGCCCGGCCACCCATCCGGAGAAGCGCCTGCCGGCAAATACCCTCATGCCGTTCGCTCACCGGCCAGCTTCCATTGCCGAATGCCATCCCGATATCGTGGCGAACCGCGCAAATAAGGGTTGGTTATAGGGAACGGGGTACGATGACCGATCGCTTGCTCGGAAATACCCCCCAGGGCCCTGACGGCGGGGATCTCGCCGGAGCGGCGCGGGAGGGCCAGGGCAGGCTGGTGGGCAGGCGCTACCGCCTGGTGTCGCCGGTGGGCCGTGGCGGGATGGGCATGGTCTGGCACGCCCACGACGTCCTGCTCGACCGGGACGTGGCGGTCAAGGAGCTGATACTCCCCTACGGGCTGGATCACGCGAGCACGCAGATCGCGCACCAGCGGATGCTGCGCGAGGCCCGCTCGGCGGCCCGGCTCAGCCATCCCGGCATCGTCACCGTGCACGACGTCGTCGAGGAGGACGGCCGCCCCTGGATCGTGATGGAGCTGGTCCGCGCCTGGTCGCTGGAGCAGGCCGTCCGGCAGAACGGACCGCTGCCCGTGGTCCAGGCCGCCGAGATCGGTGTGCGGGTGCTCGACGCGCTGCGCCACGCGCACGCCGCCGGAATCATGCACCGCGACGTCAAGCCCGGGAACGTGCTGCTGACCGCCGACCGGGTGGTCCTCACCGACTTCGGCATCGCCGCGGTGGAGGGCGACGTCACGATCACCCAGACCGGCCTGCTGATGGGCTCCCCCGCCTACATCCCGCCGGAGCGGCTGTCCGGCCAGGCGGTCACCCCGGCCTCCGACCTGTGGTCCTTCGGCGCCACGCTGTACGCGGCGGTCGAGGGCCGTCCCCCGTACGAGGGATCCGACCCGGTGGCCGTGCTCGGTGCGATCCTCACCCTGGAGCCCGGCCGGCCGCAGCGGGCGGGCGCGCTGAGCGCCGTCATCGAGGGCCTGCTCCGCAAGAACCCCGCCGACCGGATGAGCGCCGCCCAGGTCTCGGACCTGCTGGACCAGGTGCTGCGCAACCACGGCTCAAGCACGCCCAACCGGGCGCCCATCGCTCCCCCGGTGCCGATACCGACCCCCGGCGAGTCGGTGGCGATGCACATGCCGCCCCTGCTGGAGACGCCGTCCGGGCCGACACCCTCCCGGATCATCGAGACGCCCTCCGGCCCGATCCGGGTCCCGTACACCTCCGTCATGGGCCCCCTGGATCCCCACGACGCGCTCGCCGGGGCGCCCGGGGGGCACCGCGCGGACGTGCTGACCCCGCCGGGACACCCCCCGGCCGTCCCGAACGGCGGTCACCAGCGAGGCTACGACGCGTTGCGCGCCCCCGCGCCCGGACTGGACGGTGGCTCGTTCGACGCGCTGACCAGTTTCTCCGGCGACCGGCCCGGCGGCTTCCCGAGCGACCTGCCGGGCGGCTTCCCGGGCGACCGGCCCGGCGGCTTCCCGAGCGACCTGCCGGGCGGGAGTGGCGCGGCGCCCGGTGGCTTCCCGGGCGACCGACCCGGCGGGGGCGGTGAGGCACCCGACCGGCGTCCCGGCGTGGGCGGCGAGGTGCCGCCCACGCCCTGGCCGCTGCCGGCCCCGGCCGACCGGGCTCCGCGTGAGGCCGCGGGCTGCGCCC
>NZ_BAAAVI010000150.1:0-1060 GCF_039534445.1 Streptosporangium fragile
CTGACGCCGCCGGACGCGGCGACCCGGGACCAGGGCTGGAAGCTGCACGTGTCGGCGACGCCGCTGTCGGCCCCGATGGTGCTGGCCCGGGTGGCGGAGGTGCTGGCCCGGCACCGGTGCCCGTTCAAGTTCGCGTCGACCCTGGACGACCTCGACGGGCTGATCTCGCGCTCCCAGGACCGCGGGTCGGTGGGCAAGTTCATCACCGTCTACCCGCCCGGCGACGAGGCGGCCGTGGCGATCGCCGAGGAGCTGCACGCCGCCACCTACGGGCTGCCCGGCCCGCCGATCCTGTCCGACCGGGCCTACCGGCCCGGCAGCCTGGTGCACTACCGGTTCGGGGTGTTCTCCGCGCCCGGCGCGCTGGACAACGACGGCTCCTACGCCTCCCGGCTGATCGGCCCGGACGGTGTCCGGGTGCCCGACGAGCGCAACGCCTGGTACTCCCCGCCGGCCTGGGCGCCGTGCCCGTTCGAGTCCGGGCAGGCGCCGGTGCGCACCGCCGCGCCGCAGGCGGTGTTGCTGGCCGACCGGTTCGTGGTGCGCCGGGCCATCCGGCACGGCGCCAAGGGCGGGATCTTCCTGGCCGAGGACCGGCAGACCGGCGGCGAGGTGGTGATCAAGCAGGCCCGGCCGCACATCGGCGCCGGCCGGGACGGCCGCGATGGGCGGGACCTGCTGCGCCACGAGGCGCGCATGCTGGAGGTCTTCGGCCCGCTGGGGGTGACCGCGGCCAAGGTGGCGCTGTTCGAGACCGACGGCAACCTGTTTTTGGTCCAGGAGCACCTGCCTGGGAGCGCGCTGACCGCCTGGGTCGGCGAGCGGCGGCCCGCGTCCCCGGACGCGCCCTGGCGTGACCTGGTGGTGTGCCTGGCGCGGCGGCTGACCGCGCTGGTGGGTGCGGTGCACGGGCAGGGGTACGTGCTGCGGGACCTGACCCCGAACAACGTCATGGTCACCGCCGCCGGTGACTGCCGGCTGATCGATCTGGAGATGGCCGCCCGGCCCGGTGCCCCGGTGGGGCGGGCCTTCACCCCGGGCTATGCCCCGCCCGAGCAGA
>NZ_BAAAVI010000150.1:1157-4012 GCF_039534445.1 Streptosporangium fragile
GTTGCGGGCCGGTCTGACGGCGGGGCTGCGGGATGCGGCGCGCTGGACGGTGCGCCGCCTGGCCGGGGAGCACCGGCCCTCACCGGGGCTGTACTTCGGCCGGGCCGGCATCGCCTGGGCCCTGTACGAGGCCGGCCGCGCCCTGGACGACGCGGCCTTGCGCGACGCGGGCGTCGAGCTGGCCCTGGGCCTGCCGACGAGCTGGCCCAACCCGGACATCTGCCACGGCCTGGCCGGCACCGGCCTGGCCCTGCTGCACCTGTGGCACGCCACCGGCGATGCCCGGTTCCGCGACCGGGCCGGGGCGTGCGCCGATGAGTTGCTCACGACCGCCCACCGCACCGGCGAGGCGGTGCACTGGCCCATCCCCACCGGCTTCGACTCGGTGCTGGCCGGTCTGACGCACTACGGGTTCGCCCACGGGGTGGCCGGGATCGGCGCCTACCTGCTGGCCGCGGGTACCGCGCTGGACCGCGAGGACTGCCGGCAGATGGCGCTGGCCGCCGGGCAGACCCTGCTGGCCGCGGCCGAATACCGCGACGGCGCCGCCTGGTGGCCCGAGGGCCCGGACCGCGCCGGCCTGAAGCTGCACTGGTGCAGCGGCTCCTCCGGGGTGGGCACGTTCCTGGTCCGCCTGTATGCGGCCACCGGCGATGCCCGCTTCCGCGCGGCCGCCCAGGCCGCCGCCCTCGCCGTGCACGCCCACCGGCTCGGCTCGGGCACCGCCGCCTGCCACGGCCTGGCCGGCGACGGGCAGTTCCTGCTGGATATGGCCGACCTGCTGGGCGAGCCGGCCTACCGGGCGCAGGCCGGGGACCTGGCCGCCCTGCTGTGGGCACGCGCGACGCTGCGCGACGGGCTGCTGGTGGTACCGGACGAGAACGGCACCGAGACCGGCGTCGGCTGGAACACCGGCCTGGCGGGCGTGCTGGACTTCCTGCACCGGCTGCGCCACGGCGGTCCCCGCCCGTGGATGGCCGACCCACGCGCCGGTGATCATGCGGTCGTGCCGGCCGTCGAAGGGACGCAGCCGCGCGCCGGTGATCATGCGGTCGTGCCGGCCGTCGAAGGGACGCAGCCGCGCGCCGGTGATCATGCGGTCGTGCCGGCCGCCGGGGCGGCGCGATGAGCCCCGCCACCGCCCCGGGCGCGGTGAGCCCGCGCCCGGCCACCCGGGCCGCCGGACACCCCGGGCTCGCCCGGCGGATCAACTTCTGCTTCTCCGGGCGCGGCCGATACGCCGCCTGCCTGACCGGCCACGGCACCCACCGCCTCATCCCGCAGGTGTGGGACCTCACCGGCGCCGCCCCCCGGCCCCGGCTGCGGCCCACCCGCGCCGGGGAGAACCCATGGACGCTGGCCCTGCCCACCGACGACGGCCGCCTGCTGCTGCTGCGCCGCCTGGACGGATACACCCACCACCTGCTCGTGGCCGTCCCCGGACCGGACGAAAACGGCGCCCGGGCCGTGGCGGAGCACCGGCTGGCCGCGGTCCGCGGCGGCCGGCTGACCATCGCCGCCGGCCCGGCACCGGGCACGGCCGCGGTGGCCTTCGCCACCGGCACCGACCAGGTGACCACGGTCTGGCGCGTGTCCGGGCGGGTCGAGCCGCCCGTGACCGCCGCCGAGCTGCCCGGCCCGGTCACCGGCCGGATCTGGCTGGATGAGAGCGGCGACCGGCTGGCCCTGACCGGCAAGGACCCGCAGGCCACCCCCCTGGTTTTGGACCTGGCCCGCGGCACCACCACCCCGTTGCGCGGGCCGGCAGACGGCGAACACCTGCTGGCCGCCGCCCCCCGCACCGGGACGCTGCTCATCGCCGCCAGGCGCGACGGCGCCTGGCGGCTCGGCATCCGCCACCGCGACGACGACGACGGGCCCACCGTCTTCCCCGAGGGGTTGAACGCGATCGAGGGCACCGTGGCACCGCTGGCGCTGGATCCGGCCGGGGCGCACCTGGCCCTGGCGGTCACCCGCGGCGCCCGCTCCCACCTGCTGCTGCACGATCTCGTGGCCGACACCACCGCCGAGCTCGACCTGCCGCCCGGGACGCTGTATCCGACCGCGCACTGGACCGAAGCCGGCCTGCACCTGGTGCACACCACCCCCGAGCACCCACCGGGCGTGATCACTCTGGCCGGGCCGGTCCGGCCGGGTATTTCCCCCGCCCCGGCCCACTCTTCGGCCCGGTGGGCACCCGCGCACGTGCACACCTACGACGGCCCGGCCGGGCCCATCGAGGCGGTCGTCTACGGCGACCCGGCCACCGCCGCCCGGGTGGTGCTGGCGTTGCACGGCGGCCCCGAGGCCGCCTGGCAACTCGGCTTCGACCCGCTGTTTCAGCGCCTGGCCGCGGCCGGCACCGCCGTGGTCGCGCCCAACCAGCGCGGCAGCACCGGCTACGGCGCGGCCCACCGCGACGCCATCCACGGCGCCTGGGGCGGCCCGGACCTGGCCGACGTGCTGCACCTGGGCCGCACCCTGGCCGGCCAGCGCGGGCCCGGCCGCGCCCGCCCGGCGCTGTACGGGATCAGCTACGGCGCCTACCTGGCGCTGCTGGCCGCCGCCGCGCAGCCCGGCCGGTGGGAACGCGCCGCGGTCGTGGCCCCGTTCCTGTCCGGGCGGGCCCTGTACGCCGACGGCCCGGCCCCGGTGCGCACCCTGATCGACCGGGTCGGCGGGCGCGCGGACATCCACGACGCGCTCGGCCCGCGGGATCTGCTGGCCCTGGCGCCCCGGCTGCGGCTGCCGCTGCTGATCGTGCACGGCGAACACGACTCGATCATCCCGGTCGCGCATTCCCGGCGGCTGCGCGACCGGCTGCGCGCGACCGGGCACCGCGACGGCGGCGCCGG
>NZ_BAAAVI010000151.1:0-3770 GCF_039534445.1 Streptosporangium fragile
CACCCCCGAACGGACACGCCACGAACCGCTCCGCCGTCAACCCCGGACGGCCGAGGTAGCCCCGGGCCAGACCGGGTCCGGCGAGGTACAGCTCTCCGGCGACGCCGACCGGGACCGGACGCAGGCAGGAGTCCAGCACGTAGGCACGGGCGTCCCTGACCGGCGAGCCGATCGGCGGGATCTCACCCGGGGTCAGGGGGCCGCTCGTCGTGGCGGCGATGGTGGCCTCGGTGGGACCGTACGCGTTGATCATCAGGCGGCCGGGGGCCCAGGCACCGACCAGGTCTGTCCCGCAGGCGTCGCCACCGACGACGAGGGTCCGCAGGTCGGGCAGCGGGACCTCGGGCACGCTCGCCAGGGCCGCCGGGGGGATCAGCGCGTGGGTGATCCCCCCGCTCGCCAGCACCCCGGCCAGCGCGTCCCCGCCGTACGCGCCCGGCGGGACTATGACGAGAGACGCTCCGGCGGCGAAGGCCATGAGCATTTCCATGACGGAGGCGTCGAAGCTCGGTGAGGCGAAGTGGAGCACCCGGCTGTCCGGGGTGATCCCGAACCGGTCGACCTGCGACCGGGCCAGGGCCGCGATGCCTTCGTGGGTCACCATGACACCCTTGGGATGCCCGGTGGAGCCGGAGGTGTAGATCACGTACGCCGGGTTGCCCGGATCGAGGGGAACGTCGAGGTCGTCGTCCGGGTAGCCGGAGGCGTCGGCTCCGGCGAGCCAGCCGGCGTCGATCACCAGGCTGGGGGCGGCGTCGCGGAGCATGGCGGCGATCCGTTCGGCCGGGTAGCCCGGGTCCACCGGCAGGTAGGCACCGCCCGCCTTGATCACGGCCAGTGCGGCGACGACCAGGTCGGCGGAGCGGTGCAGCCTCAGCGCGACCACCCGCTCGGGACCCACCCCGTGCTCGGCCGCCAGCAACCGGGCCAGCCGGTTGGCGCGGCGGTTGAGCCGCCCGTAGGTCAGGATCTCCTCGCGGTCCACGAGTGCGGGGGCGTCCGGGTCGTGAGCGGCGACGGCCTGGAAGATCTCGGGAAGAGTACGGTGGGGCACCGGGGCGCCGGTGTCGTTCCACTCCTCGACGGCCTGGCGGTACTCCTCGGCGTCGAGGACGTCGAGTCGCCCGACCGGGGTGTCCGGAGCGGTGACGAGCGTGGTGATGAGTCGCTCCACGCGGTCGAGCAGCCGCCGGGCCTGGGCGGCGGTGAACAGGTCGGGGCGGTGGTCGAGGCGGAGCGTGAGCCGGTCGCCGGGGACGGCGGCCAGGGCGAGCGGGTAGTGGTGGGCGTCCGCCGAACCGAAGCCGGTGAGCCGCACGTCGCCGAGGGCGGTGTCCGCGGCGGACGGGTCGAACGGGTAGTTCTCCAGCACGGTGACGGTGTCGAACAGGGTTCCGCGGTGAATCTCGGTCAGGCCGAGGTGGTGGTGGGGCAGCAGCTCGGCCTGCTCGTCCTGGAGGCGTTCCAGCAGTTCGCCGACCGGCTCGGCGGGGCGGAGCCGCACCCGGACCGGCACCGTGTTGATGAACAGGCCGACCATGCGTTCGACACCGGGCAGCTCGGGCGGACGCCCCGACACGATCGCGCCGAAGACGACGTCGTCGCGGCCGGTCAGCGTGGACAGCAGAATCGCCCACACCCCCTGCAGCAGGGTGTTGACGGTGACGCCGCGACGGCGGGTCAACCTGGTCAGCGCGGCGGTCAGGTCCGCGCCCAGCTCGGTGGTGACCTTGGCCGGTGCCACGGACGCGGTCGCCCCGGGCGCGACGAGCGTGGGCCCGTCGACGCCGTCGAGGGCCCGGTCCCAGGCCCGCCGGGCGGCGGCGCGGTCCTGCCCGGCCAGCCAGGCGAGGTAGTTCTTGTACGGGGGCGCGGGCGGGGCGTCCACTCCGAGGTAGAGCGCCAGCAGCTCCGTGACGAGGAGCGGGGTCGACCAGCCGTCCAGCAGGATGTGGTGGTTGGTGATGATCAACCGGTACCGGTCCGGTCCGGGGCGTACGAGCACGAACCGGATCAGCGGCGGCCGGGCCAGGTCGAACGGGCGGGCCCGTTCCTCGGCGGCCGCCTCGGCCGGGTCGCCCCCGTCGACCTCGCGCCAGGACGGCTCGACGGTGCACGGGATGACCTGGACCGGGCGGCTGAGGTCCTCGTGCCAGAAGGCGGCGCGCAGGTTGGGGTGGCGTTCGAGCAGCCGGGCGGCGGCGGCGCGGAGCGCGGGGACGTCCAACGGGCCGTCGAGGTCGAGGGTGACCTGCGCGATGTAGAGGTCCTGCTCGTCGTGGAGGGCATGGAAGAACAGGCCCTGCTGCAGCGGCGAGAGCGGGAGGATGTCCTGCACCTGTGTCATCGCTGCTCCCACGCGGCCTGAATGCGGTCGATCTCGTCCTGGCCGAGGTCGACCAGCAGGTCGCTCGGCGTGTAACCCCCGGAGCCGTGCGCGGCCAGCCCGTCCAGTGCCTCGAACCAGGTGTCGGCCAGCTCGGCGACCTCGGCCTCGTCGAGCAGCCCGCCGGGCCACGACCAGACGGCCTCCAGGTGGGGACCGTCCGGCCGGTCGTGGGTGGTCACGTTGATCTCCAGCACGTGGGAGACGGGCATCGCGGGGTCGTATCCGCCGACATCGGCGGGTACGAGGTTCCAGTCGCCGTCGGTGACGGCGACCCGGCCGAGATAGTTGAAGAGCAGCTGCGGGCGGGGCAGCTCGGCGAGCTTCTGGGCGGTCTCCGGGACGAGGTGGCGGAGCATCCCGTAACCCAGGGGGTCGGGCACCGCCCTGATCTGCTCCTTGACCTTCTTGATCGCCTGGGCTGCGGCCCGCTCGCCGGACCAGCCGCCCGGCCCGGGGTCGAGCCTGACGGGGTGGACGGTGGTGAACCAGCCCACGGTCCGGGACAGGTCCACCCCGGGGAAGACGTCCTCGCGGCCGTGCCCCTCCAGGTCGAGCAGGACCGAGGTACCCCGGCCACCGCGCCTCCTGCGCCAGTGCGTCACGGCCAGCGCGAGCCCGGCGAGCAGCACGTCGTTGACCCGGCCGTGGAAGGCGGCGGGGACGTCCGAGAGCAGGGGCCGGGTCCGTTCGGGGGGCAGCGTGCGGCGGAGGCCGCGCAGTGTCGCAGCGGTGTCGGTACGCGGGTCGAGCGGCCTGCGCCCGATGCGCGGGTCGGGCCCGTCGAGGATGTCGGCCCACAGGTCGAGCTCGCCGACCCGTCCGGCCGCCTCGGCGTGCAGGCGACGCGCCCAGGTACGGAACGAGGTCGGCACCGGGGCCAGCCCCGCGCGCTCCCCCCGCACGGCCGCCGCCCAGGCGGTGAACAGGTCCGGCAGCAGGATCCGCCACGACACCCCGTCCACACACAGGTGATGAACGGTCACCACCAACCGCCCCGACGCCCCGGGCCCGGCATCCAGCCAGGCCACCCGCACCATCCGCCCGGCCGCCGGATCCAGCTCCGCCCGCGACCGCGCCGCCTCCTCGGCCACCACCTGCGTCAGGCCCCGGCCACTCCCCTGGGCGGAACCGGCCCAGGCTTCACCGGCACACTCGGATACCGCACGCGGCCCGGCCTGCGCTTCGCCGACGTGCCCGGCCAGGGCCTGGCCCGGGGTGTCGCCGAGCCGGACCCGCCGGACGCAGTCGGCCGCCATGACCGCGCCCGGCGGGAGAATCTCATACCGCCTCGGCCCGGCCTCCTCCGGCGGCGACCCACTCCCCGGCTCCCGCCCCGGTTCGCCGCCGGTCACCCGCAGCCGCAGCATGTCGTGGCGGTCCA
>NZ_BAAAVI010000152.1:0-3763 GCF_039534445.1 Streptosporangium fragile
CAACTACGTTCCGCAGCGAGGCCAAACGAATCAAGATCTACGAATGTAGTACCGGCCAGGTCGTATTCGGCCTCGGTGGTGTTGCCCAGCGCGTCGGTCACCTTGGCGGTGCGGCCAAGGAAGTCGTAGCCGAAAGTGGCTGTATGCGTGAGCGGATCGGTTACCGCCGTGATCTGTCCGGCGGCATTGACCGCGTAGCCGGTGGTCTTGCTGCGCGCATCGACGCTCTTGGTGAGGTGGCCGGCGGTGTCGTATTCCAGTTTGGTGGTGTATGCCGCGGTGGTGGGCTTGCGCTCGACCTGCGTGCTGGTGATCTGCCGGCCCAGGTCGTCGTAGGTGGCCTCGACCCGCGCCCCGGTGGAGTCGATGACCGCGAGTTGCTCACCCAGCAGGTCGTACTCGGCCACCCACTGGCCGCCCGGCCCGGACGGGCCCGGGTCGGTGACCCGCACCGGGCGGCCCAGCGCGTCGTACTCCGTCGTGGTGGCATAACCCCGTTGGTCGGTGACCTTGGTCATCTGACCGGCCGCGTCGTAGGCGAAGCTGACCTTGGGGATGACCGCGCTGCCACCCGGCGGCGTGTAGGACGGTGAGGTGGTCGAGGCCAGCCGCCCGGCCTTGTCGGCCCTTCACTCGGGTCGGTGCCACCAGCCCCAAAGTAACGAGAAAGACCAGGTCAGAGCCTCCTGACAGCATTTTTGATCAAGACGCGAAGCCATAACACTCCGCAGCCGTCCGGGATGCCGGTCTTCTCACGGGGCTGATGAACAGCCACGATGCGGTCCAGGCTCTCTGTCAGATGATTGAGCCGCTCACTCGCAGCTACTTTGCCCCTGATGGCGCCGACCCGAGCGGAGGGCCGACAACTCGGCTCGGTCAATGAGTTGCCGCGCGAGCATTGTGAAGGGACCACCCGTTTCGAGTACGGCAAGATCATGTGAAAGTCGCTGCGATCACCTCACTGAGCGCAATCTTTCCCACGGGCGAGCCAAGCCGCCAGGTCTTCGTTCTCCGAGGCTGTCCGCGAGCCCATGCTCCGGCGAGCTAGGTCTCGGAGTGTCGGTGAGCAATAAGGCGTGGGTAGGACAGCCGTTCCAATACTGTCTTGCCATACTGTTCCTACGACGAAGACTGATCCATCCACGGCAGACATGACAAATCCCGGATGGCCGTATCCTGATCCTAGAACACGGGATGCCGCCCCGGCGCCTGCGAGATCCCATTCGCTTAGCAGTTCCACCAATCCCCACACGGATTCCCACCATGCAGGGTCTTCCCAGTCCTCGGCCTCCTCGCGAGCCCGGTCGAAGACCGGATCAATAGCAGGACTGAGCGAGACCAGGAAACGGCGATCTGTCGCGAAAAGCCCGAACTCGGTCGCCATTGCGTACCAGTCGGCATTGAACTTCGCGATGCGATCTGGGTCATGAAGTTTGACAACCCGGTCGCGTCGCCCTTCCTTCGGGCCGCATGACGTCACCATTCCTGCGATAAAGGCAGGGATCCCTGTCCCGCGCCTGATGCCAAGAAGCTTCATACCAAAGCTCAACATCAGGCTTGCAACCAACTCCTCATTCAAGAATCTCTCCATCTCGTGCAGGGATTATCAGCATCCAAGTTGCATGACTTTATTGTAGTCGTGCCCCCCGTTCTTCCCTGGACCAACCCAGGCGAACTTGCCGTCCTTTTCAAGGATCCGATAATCGTTGTTTCCTTCGAAACCATAAATCTTTGCTCCCTTCCACCAGGCCGTCTTCCTATTGTTGCCACCCCGATAAAAGTCTAGGGAGCCATCAGGGTTGGTGCGCTGCCCCAGCTTCCCTGTCAGAATTTCATTGAGCATCTTCTTGATAATATTCGGTACAACGTTATCGTTGTGGACGAGGACATTGATATCTCCTGCTGCCACATGGTAGGTGTGCAGATCCGCTTTTCCCACCTGCGGAAACGCATGTCAGCGGGGGTGTTCACCTCCAAATCCGTCCACCGGCATCCATGATCGTCCAAGGCTGTTGCCGTCAACGTAGCCGTCAGGACGCATGTGGTCGTCAGCGATTCGGCGTCGTGACGCTCCTCCTCCAAGTAAAGGATTTGCTACACTTCTGGCGTGGAGGAGTGGGAGATCCGCGTCACCAACGAGATCCTGGCCTGGATCAACGCCCTGGACGAGCGATCCCGGGTGCAGGTCGTCGATGCCATCGACCGACTGGCCGAGGCCGGCCCGAGCCTGGGCCGCCCGCTGGTCGACAAGTTGGAAGGCTCCCAGGTCCACAACCTGAAGGAACTGCGTCCCGGCTCGGCAGGCCGCTCCGAGATCCGGATCTTGTTCGTGTTCGATCCGTGGCGATCGGCCATCTTGCTGATCGGCGGGGACAAGTCCGGCAACTGGTCAGGCTGGTATCGGCAGGCCATCCCCCACGCCGAAGAGCTGTACGCGAAGTATCTGGCCGAACGCGAGGCGGAGGAGAAGGACCCATGACGAATTTTCCCAAGTGGAGCGACGTCCGCGCCGACATCGTGGCCACCTCCGGCGGCGAGGAGGCCGTGGCTGAGGCCCGGCGGCGCAATCAGGCCTACATCGACGGCTACCGGCTGGCCGAGCGACGCAAGAGCCTGGGCCTGTCACAGACCGAGGTCGCCGGCCTGATGGGAGTGACCAAGAGCCGAGTCTCCCAGATCGAACGCGGCGAGGTGTCCACCGTGGAGGCCATTGCCCGCTACGTACAAGCCCTCGGCGGACAACTCCAGATCTCGGCCGTATTCGGCGACGACCTGTACATCCTGCGCGGCACCGACACCCACGCCGCATAACTGGGGCTGCTATATCGGGTCTCCGACCCGACGACCGCTCTCCAAGCGCCGGGTTCTCGCCTTCCATCCGCAGTGGATCACCCCGGGTTGGTTGGAGGCTCCGGAACCTGGAAGGGTGAGGAGCTATGGCACCACCGAGGAAGTACAGCTCTGAGCTGCGTGAACGTGCGGTTCGGATGGTCTTTGAGCTTCGTGAGCAGACGGGCGGGCGGACAGGCACGATCGCCCGGGTTGCGGACCGGCTCGGGGTGCATCGGGAGGCGTTGCGGACGTGGATCCGGCAGGCCGAGGTCGATGGCGGGCAGCGTCCGGGCCGGACGACGTCCGATGCTCACTGATCTTTAATTCGTGATGTTAAGTGATCATGTGACCGTCTCGGGTTGCGGTGGTATGCCCAGAACATGCGGTACGCACAAGGCGGCGGGCTGACCGCCGAACAACGAACCAAACGAGAACAAGTCCGGTTGCGCGCGGCCGAACTGTTCGCCCGCGGCGACACCGATGCCCAGGTGGCCAAAGCAATACGGGTCAGCCGGATGTCGGCCAACCGCTGGCGCCGCGCCTGGGCCCGCGGCGGGCAGGCGGCACTGGCCTCCACGGGCCCGGCCTCGCGGCCGGTGCTGGATGAGGCGCGCTTCGCCCGGCTGGAGGCGGCGCTGCTGCGCGGCCCGGCCGCGCACGGTTGGGACGATCAGTACTGGACCCTGGCCCGCATTCAGCGCATGATCGGCCGGATGTTCCATCTGACCTACTCCTTGCCCGGGGTGTGGAAGCTGCTGCGGCGGCACGACTGGTCATGCCAGGTTCCGGCGCGCCGGGCCATCGAGCGCGACGAGGGCGCGATCGTGGTGTGGAAGAGCGAGGTGTGGCCGACCGTGGAACAACCGCGGCGGACCTGTACTACATTCGTAGATCTTGATTCGTTTGGCCTCGCTGCGGAACGTAGTTGGTC
>NZ_BAAAVI010000153.1:0-3685 GCF_039534445.1 Streptosporangium fragile
CGGGGCGCGGACCGGCCCGCGCCCCGCCGGCTCGCGCTTCACCGGCCCGTGTTCCGCCGGCTCCGCCGGGACACCGGGGCCCGGTTCCGGGGCGCGGCCCCGCCGGATGCCGCCGGCCCGGCGTGCGGCGTGCCCGAGGGCGCCCAGTGCGCCGGGTGGGCGAGCGACGGCGGCACCTTCGTGGTGGCGTCCCCTTTCGCCGCGTCGAGCTGGGACTGGGTGAGGAAGATGCTCTCGGAGAGGTCGGCGCCCCGCAGGTCGGCGCCCCGCAGGTCGGCCCCGGTGAGGTCCGCCACTCCCAGATCGGCGCCCCGGAGGTCGGTCCCGATGAGGTACGCCCCCCGGAGGTTGGCCCCCCGCAGGTCGGCGCCCCGGAGGTTGGCCCCGATGAGGTCGGCGCCCCTCTGCTCCGCCCGGCGGTTCGTCCTCCCGCGCGGGACCCGGGCCCGCACGAGCTCGCTCGCGCGCTGCAGCAGGACGTTGACGTCTCGCCGGCGCGCCGCCACGTCCACGTCCGCGAGGGCGTCGGGACCGGTGCGGGTGAGGGCGTCGATCTCGTCGAGCGCGCGGCGGAGCTCGCCGTGGAGCGGGCGGGCCGGGGGCATCGTCAGCGCCTCGGTCAGGTACCACAGCAGCTCGTGGAGGTGCCGCATGATCGGGAACACCTCGAACATCTGCTTCGCGGTGTGCGGGGCCCGCCGCCAGTCCTGCCCGCCGAAGGTGACCTGGGAGACCTGCTGCCCGGCGCCGAAGCAGTCGTAGACGGTGCACCCCGGGAAGCCCCGCTGCCTGAGGTCCCGGTGGATGCCGCACCGGAAATCCTGCTGCAGGTTGGGGCAGGCCTGCCCGGCGGCCTTGTCGACCGCGAAGTCCGCCGAGGCCGTGAAGGCCGGCACGACGCAGCACAACCCGAAGCAGCGCTCGCAGTCGGCGCGCAGGCCGGGGCGGCCCGCGCCGGGGAGGGGTGCTGCGTGATCGTGGCTCTCGGACAACGCGCGTGGTCTCCTGTCGGGCTGTGGAACACCGCTTCCCGGCGTGCTCGCGGTGAGGTTCCCCTGTCTTCCGGTGAATGCGGGCGCCCCGGCCGGTCCGGGGCCGGGGCCCGGCGCGTACGCGGTGGTCCGGGTGCCGTCGCGGTCGGTGAAGCTTACCGTCCGGCCCCGCTCGCCTGCTCACTCGATTTTCCGTGCCCGTTCCCGGGACGGACACGGGCGGATCGATGGGGATCGGGTCACCAGCGGTCGTGATGGACGGCGGCCTCCAGGGGGCGCCGGCGCCGCCAGCCGTGCCGTTCGAGATCGGGGACGGTCTCGACGTGGGTCACCGGACCGACGCACAGCCACGCGACCGGGCGGATCGTGGCGGGGATGGCGAGCAGGTCGCGCAGGAACGGCTCGCGGTAGAACGACACCCAGCCGACGCCGAGACGCTCGGCGGTGGCGGCCAGCCAGAGGTTCTGGATGGCCAGGCACACCGAGTACAGCCCCGCGTCGGCGATGGCGTGGCGGCCGAGCACGGCGGGGCCGCCCCGGTCCGGGTCGTAGGTGACCACGATCGACAGCGTGGACTCCCGCACTCCGTCGATCTTGATCCGGGCGAACCGGGCCGCGGCGGCGGTGTCGAGGGCCGCGGCGAAGGCCGCCCGTTCACGCTGGACGTGCTCGTGGAACGCGTCGCGGACGGCGGCGTCGCGCACGAGGATGAAGTCCCAGGGCTGGGAGAGCCCGACGCTGGGTGCGGCGTGGGCCGCCGACAGGATCCGGTGCAGGACCTCGTCGGGGACGGGTGCGCCGGTGAACTCCGCGCGCACGTCGCGGCGGCGGTGGATGACGTCGTAAAGCTGGCTGTCCATGGGCAGGCTCCCGCTGCGTGCATGCCCCTGCCGGGGCGGTGGGCGCGAGGCCGGTCTTCGGACTCCCGGATCGACGCCCGACCGCCCGCCTTCCCAGCCCGTGAGGGCCAGTGGCTGCGCATGCGCGCGTGGGCGGAGACTCCCCGGTCACCGCGGCGGGCCCGTGCCGGAATCACACCGGCTTCCCGATTCTCCTCGCCGGCGCGAGGCACCTCGCAACAGTTCGCCGATCAGTACGGTAGCGGATCACGGCCGGCGGTTCCGCATTCGCCGGGTCGCCGGTGACCGGACCGGCCGGCGTATCCGCCCGCGCCGGGCAGGGCGTTGTCGTCTTTTCCGCCACCGTCTTTATCGCAGTCGGCAGGCCGGCCCGGCCGACGGGGGAAATCCCATTCACCGCGGATTGATCGCTCCCGGAAACAGCCGTTTCCGACCCGGTCGCCGATTTTTGTCGGAGGGCCCACGTAACCTCCCGTGTTATGGAGGAACGGCTGGTGAGTCCGGCGTCGATCTCGCGCGAGGAAGCGGATCTCTCGTTCCGGGAGGCGCGTCGCGAACTGGATTGGGCGCAGTACCGCTATGGCCAGGCGCAGCGCGCGATCGAGGCGGACGGGGAATCGTCCTTCGATCTGAATCACGCGCGCCAGGTGTGGAGTTGGGCGCTAATGGAGTGGACGCGATCGCTCATCGCCCGCGAGGAAATCCAAGACCGGTCGGGTAATCCGGGCCGGATGGGTAAACCGTTCGCCGCCGCGGAGAAGATCGCCGCGCCGGATGAGGGAAAACCGTCGGCCGAGGATCACCGGCTCCGTGAAGCACGCCACGAGGTCGAATCGGCCACCGCCGAATATGAGCGGGTCCGCCGGGGCGACGGCGGATCGTCCGCCGAGCTGAGCAGGGTGAGGGAGGTCTGGAGCCTGGCGCTGACGGCGTGGGCGCGGGCCCTGATCGCCCGTGAGGAAGCCCGGGATCGCGTGCGGATCGCGGCGTGGGAAGAGCCGGAGACGCCCGGCGCGCAGGCCGTCCCGCCGCGCAGGGCGCCCGTCCGGGTGTGGAGCACCGTCGGGCGGAACCGGGGCGACACCCGCCGCTCGCGGCCGTCCACCGCGGCGTAGGCGATCGTCCGCCGTCGGGGCGGGCATGCGGATCGGGGCGCCGGTGAGACCGGTGTCATCGGGTGCGCGCGGTTGCGTCGGCGCACTTCGGAGTGGTGGCCCTGCGGCGTCCCCGGCAGCGTCGAGCGCGCCGCCCCTGGTGTCGCCTGCCCCTGGTGTCGCCTGCCCCTGGAGTGGTCTGCCCCGGCCGGCCTTCAGCAGGTCCAGGACCTTCCATCCCTCCCGGGCAGGGGGGCGCACCGGAACCGCGAGCGTTGACGGGCGACGGCGGCGGGGTCGTCCGCGGCCGGGGTGTTCCCGAGACGGTCGGCGGGTGACGGCGCGACCGTGCTCCACGGACGGCTCCTCTCTCCATCCGAGAGCCCTGAGGCTCTTGTCTCACGAGCTCCGGAGCTTTCCGTCCACGAGCCCCGGGGCTCCGTCTCTCCTGAGCCCCGAAACGCGATCACACTTACCGCGCGTCGCGGTGCGGCTGATCGAAGGCTCTTCCGATCCGGCGCCGTCGTCAAGAGGCTAATACGAATTACTACAGGAAAAATTGCCCCTTGACGGGCGTCGGGAGCGGATCGCAGAATGAGGCCCCACTCCAACTAATGCGCATTAACTCGGAAGAGGATGTAACGGATCGTGGCCCGACGCCTCACCCAGCAGGACATCGCCCGTATGGCGGGTGTGAGCCAGACGACGGTGTCGCTGGTGCTGAACAACCGTGCCGTCA
>NZ_BAAAVI010000154.1:0-3649 GCF_039534445.1 Streptosporangium fragile
GACCAACTACGTTCCGCAGCGAGGCCAAACGAATCAAGATCTACGAATGTAGTACCGGAGGCACGAAAAGACACAAGGAGAAACGGGGAGACGCGGGGAGACGCCGGAGGGGTCCGTCCGCCTGGCGGGCCCCTCCGGCGTCTCCCGGTGTCTTCTGGCAGCCACCCCCGAAGGGACCCCGCGGGGTCCCCGGCCGCCGGCTAGCGCCTGGTACGGCGCCATCCCCCGGCCCGCGGTCCCGCGGAGCCGATCCCGGCCTGGTGCAGCGAGAGCAGCAGCAGCCCGAGGAGCAGGAAGGTCGTGCCGGTGATCCCGCCGATCCGGGTATTGACCAGATCGAGCAGCAGACCGAGACCGAACACGATGGCGGCGGCGATCGCGAGCATTTCTCACCTCATCCCGGCGGAGATGTCCAGAAGCTGTTCCAGGGTTGCCCGGTAGTCACGCAGGGCGGTGCGGAGGTGCTCGGTGTCGCCGGAGTCCTTCCACCGTCCCCGGAGCTCGGCGGTCCTGGCCTCCAGCGCACTGCGGAACGCGCGCACGACCTCGTCGAGCAGCGCGTCGGCCCGCTCCACCGAGTCGCGCGGATCGTCCACGAAACTCGCCTGGACCTCCTGCCAGCGTCGCCGTACCTCCGCGGCGTCCTGCTCGAACAGGAGCCCGCGCGTGCCGCCCGCGTGCGCGGGAGCGCCGTGCGCGGCGGTGCCGGTATGCGCGGGGGATCCGGTGCGCGTGGCGTCGGGCAGGTCGGCGTCGGTGCCGCCCGTGCCCGCCGCGGTGCCGCCCGGTGCGGCCACGTCGTCGGGCCGACCGGCGGTGGCCTCCGGGAAACCGGCGGTCACCGGAGCGCCGCCGGGCGCGTCGCTGCGTGGTCCGGCGCCGGTCTCCGGCGCCTGCGGTGTCCGCACCGGGCCGGGGGCGGGCACGTCATCGCGTGCGCCTCGGCCGGGGCCGTCACCCGGACCGTCGTACGGGGCGTCCGTCCGGTCCGCCGGGGTGGCCCCGTGGTGGGGTTCCCCGGACGCCGGAGCCGTGTCCCGGGTGCGCTGCGACGGCACCGTCAGATCGTCCTCGTCGCGCTTGTAGACCAGGCGGTCGCCTTCATGGCCGAGCCGGTCGTTCATCTCGGGTCACCGTCCCCGGGTGTCGCGGCGCGCGGCGCGCACGTCGCCGTCGGTGGTCTCGCGATGTTCAGGTCCCCCCTGCCGGGGGATGCGGTCGCCGTTGACCCCGTTGACCCCGCTGCTCTCGTCGCCGGATCCGCCGAGCAGTTCCTCGAACAGGGCGCGGTAGTGCACCATCGCCTGCCGGAGCTCCTCGGTGGAGGCCTCCTTGCGGGCGGCCCGGCCGCTGATCTCGTGAGCCTGCCGGTAGTGATCCAGCGTGCGGCCGTGCGCGACCGACAGGTCGGAGAGCCGCTGCTCGAAGTTCTCGGTCGGATAGCCCCGTTCGGCCATCACGGAGGTCACCAGGTGGTCGGCCTCGGTGACCGCGAAGCCCGGAGCGTCCACGAAACGCTCCTGAACCTCCATCCACTTCCTGGCGTAGATCTCGCGCGTCCCGGCGTCCAGGGGGCGGATGTCGAGTGAGTCGACCCGCTGCTGGCGGGCCATGAGCTCCTGCTCCGCCTCCCGCCTGGAATCGTGCTCTTGCACGGTGCGTTCGTACTCGGGGCCGAATCGGTCACGGAGTCGGTGCCGGCGCTGTTGCTGCAGCAGGAAATATCCGACTGCCACGATCGCCACCACCGCGACCACGACCACGACCACCCAGCTCACGGTGGACATGTCTGCCTCCGGTTGTGTAGGCGCTTGTCCCCGTGCGCTGCCCCACGGCCAGGGGTCGAAACCGGCCGCCTCCATTCGTGGTTTTTCGCGACTCGGGCCACATTTGACGTTTTATTATTTTTTATCGGGTAGTGGACATTCTTTTGTGGCCTTTTTCTTGACCTGGCCTTCCGTGATCTCCTGTCGGCTGGCCGAGCGGCTCGGGCCGGCCGGGCCGGCCGGTTGCCGGCCCCGTCCGCGAGCGGCGGCGTGGGCGGCGCGTGTGGAGCCCGGCCCGGGGCCACGCGATGAAGGAGCGGGGTCCCCGCTCCTTCGTCGCATCAGAGGCCGTCGCCCTCCGCCGGTGCGGCCACCGGGATCCCCGCCTTCCCGGCCGCCTCAAGGGCCCGCCGCGCGTCCGCCAGCACCCGCTCCACCAGCCAGTCCCCTTCCACCGCCGGAATCTCGAAGAACCCCCGCTCGGGCTCGTACGAGACGTCCAACCCGGCCGCCACCAGCCGCCCGGCCCAGCGCAGCGCCGTGTTGGTCTTCTCCGCGGGGATCGTCCGCCCCTGGGCGACGGACGACAGGTTCCGCAGGTTCGTCGCCGGGCCCGACTGGTTGTGCGCCCGGTTCAGCTTCCAGGGGATGGCCCGCGAATGGTCGAGCATCGGCTTGGAGAGCCCCGCCGCCCGCTTCGCCTGGAGAATTCCGGACTCACTCACCCCGAACCGCGCCGCCAGCTCCGCGTTCGACAGCCCCTGCCCGGCCAGACGCCGCAGCTCATCATGGTCGATCAAAGCCTTGCGCCCCACCCGCACCCCGTCCTTCCGGTGATCACATGTCCCCGCGGGCACCTTGGCGTGCACATGCCCGCCCGATCTGCGCTAAGGTTATGACGTCCGCCCGAGAGGGAGCCGGACAACCGGGACGTAGCGCAGCTTGGTAGCGCACTTGACTGGGGGTCAAGGGGTCGCAGGTTCAAATCCTGTCGTCCCGACCATGCTTTGGCTGGTCGGCAAGGGTGTCACCCGAAAGGGAGACACCCTTTTCGCATTCCGGATGACTAACTGAGTGCCTATCGCTCTCCTCATGTGAAGATCCGGTCCATCGCCTCCGCGCCGCCGAGAAGCACCGGGCGGATCTGTTTGCGGTGGACCGCTTCCGTGACCGCCGTCCCGTTGTGGCCGACGAGCCGCGCGATGTCCTCCAACGGAACGCCGGAGTCGGACAACAACGAGACGAAGCTGTGCCGCATCTCCCGTGGCGTCCACTCCCTGGCGGTCAGCCCGGCGTCTTCCACGATCTTCCGGAAGGCCCGCCGCACGTTGTGAGAGTCCAGGGGAGTGCCGACCAGGGAGGCGAAGACGAGATCGTTCTCCTGCCACCTCACGCCCGCCGTCTCGCGTTCCCTAGCCTGCTGTGCCCGGCGCTACCGCAGGGCCTCAACACACCGACGAGGCAGCGCAAGGGACCTCCGGGTCTTGGTGTCGCCACTCTCCCGCACGGAGCGCCACACGGCGATCCACGGGGGAGTGGCGGTTCCCGGCTGACCACCGAGGCTCACTTCCGACCAGACGAGCGCCCGCAGTTCCTCTGTCCGGGCACCGATGAGGAGCGAGAGCACCACGTAGGCGTACATCCGCGTGCCCTCAGCGGCCTTGAGGATGGCCTCCGCCTGATCAAGGCGGCAGCGCTCCGCCGCGGGCCCCAACCGCTGCGCGGTCCCTTCGGGATGCTCTGCATTGGCGCCGGCCGCTGCGCTCCGTGGGTTCATTCAGCAGGCCCTCAAGGGGGATAAGAGCAGGCTGTTGGGTCGGACCGGGGCGCGGTGTCAGCCTTGCGACTGGCCCGTTTCCCCGGCCCGCCCGCCGAACCCGGCG
>NZ_BAAAVI010000155.1:0-3149 GCF_039534445.1 Streptosporangium fragile
TCAACACTTTCTCAGGCCGCCGGGCGCCGGGCCGCGCGGGCGGTGAGGCGTTCCCAGTTGCGGTGGGCGATGTCGGCCTTCTGCTCGTCGGTGAAGGGCGCGTCCTCCAGGAAGGAGCGGGCGGCGCCGTCGCTGGTGTCGACGTAGGGGAAGCCGCCGGGGCGGAAGCCGTAGGTGAAGGGGTAGTCGGTGGAGTACAGCATCCGGTCGGTGCCCATGACCTCGGCGGTCCAGCGCAGGTAGCGGGGGCTGTTGGTGCCGCTGCCGGCGACCCAGAAGTTCTGCTTGAAGTAGTCCGCGAGCGGCCGCTGAAGGCCGCCGGCCTCGGCGAAGAACCCGGTGTGGTCGAGGTAGAACATGACGACCTCGCCCCAGTGGCCGGCGATCACCTGCAGGTCGGGGAACCGGTCGAAGACACCCGAAAAGATCATCCGCAGGTACTGCACGCCCAGGTCGTAGTACCAGCCGATCGCCGCTCCGGCCAGCGCCGCGCCGATCGGGCCGAGGCCGGAGTAGTAGGCGTCGATCACCGGCTGGACCGGCGTCTGCGGATGGAAGTGCAGCGGCGCACCGAGCCGCTCGGCGGTGGCGTACAGCTGGTCGTTGTCCGGGTGGTCGGCCAGTTTGTCCCCGGTGCGGCCGTACAGCATGGCGCCGGGGAAGCCCAGCTCGCCCACCGCGCGCTCCAGCTCGGCCGCGGCCGCGGCCGGCGACTGGGTGGGGATCGCGGCGAACGCCTGGAAACGGTCGGGGCGCGAGGCGACGATCTCCGCGAGCTGGTCGTTGGCCTCACGGGCCACCGTGATCGCGTCGGCCTCCGGCAGGTCCTGCACACCCGGTGACGACAGGGACAGCACGGCGACGTCGATTCCCTGGTCGTCCATGTGGGCCAGCCGCTGCTCCCCGGCCTCGCGCAGGTTCTCGGCGATCGGGCTGCAGCCGAAGCCGCGGGCGGGGATCCGCGGCGATCCGGCCCGCTGATACGCCTCATGGACGGCGGGTACGACGACGGTCTCTTCCACTCCGATGATCCGCAGACGGTCTGACATGACGGCGCTCCTCGCACTGATGTTTCCAATGGAACGGCGGCCACGTTATCATAGTTAATAACATAGTAAACACATATCTGTTAACGACGATATTAGCCCTGGTATTCGGGCGGCGGTATCATCGATAAATGCCGGTTGACCCGAACCCCGCAGGGCTCGCCGCGGAGCCCGGCGCCACCGCGCGCGAGCAGACCCGCCGCCGGATCATCGACGTCGCGATCGACCTGCTGGAACGCGGGGGCCGCGACGCGGTCACTACCCGCGCGGTCGCCGACGCCGCCGGACTGCAACCACCGGCCCTGTACCGGCTGTTCGGCGACAAGGAGGGGCTGCTCGAGGCCGTGGCCGAACACGGCTTCACCCGGTTCCTGGCCGCCAAGCACATCGGCCCCGACCCGCAGGACCCGATCAGGGAACTACGCGTCGGCTGGGACATCGCGGTCGAGTTCGGACTGGCCAACCCCGCACTGTACGCGCTGATGTACGGCGAACCCAGGTTCACCACCGTTTTCCGGATCGGCCTCGAACTCCTCACGGAGCGCATCCGCCGCCTGGCCGCCGCCGGCCTGCTGCGCGTAGAGGAGGACCTCGCGGCCCAGATCATCCACGCCACCGCACGCGGTGCCGTCCTGACCTGGCTGTCCCTGCCCGAGCCCCAGCGCGACCCCGCCCTCCTCCACGCGCTGCGCGAAGCGATGATCACCGCAGTCACCACCCAGGACCCGGCCGTGCAGGAACAGGGTCCGGCCGGCGCCGCCCGCGCCCTGCGCGCCCGCCTGCCCGACCAGGACGTCCTCAGCCCCGCCGAACAGCGACTACTGACGGAATGGCTGGATCGACTGTCCGCATAGCCCTCCCCGCGGACGGGCGGGACACGAGCTCGATCAGGGCCCATCGCCTGTCGGACACGTCGCTCGGGTACGGCTTGCGCCCGCTCACCGTGATCCCAGCCCACCCGAGTCCGCCGGTCAGCCGCAACGCAGAACCGCCTGATCGTGCTACGGCGAGCCGGGCATCGACTCGCGGATCACGCTCCGACGCAGCGGCCCCCACCCTCACCTCACCGGCCCCGCCGAGCCGTTCCCCCTGCGTACCGGCCGATGGCCGGACTTCTGGCGGACCCACAGATCATCACCTAGGGTAAAGTGTTCGTCACTCTATGGAAAAGGATGGCGATGTCCCCCGGCCACGAACACGAGATGCCGCTGGAGATGCTCCGGCGCCGCCCCTCCTTCGCGCTGGAACTGCTCACGCTGGGCGGGAAGACGCACATGGACGGCTACTCCGACGCCCGTCTGGAGTCGGTGGAGCTGAACGAGCGGCTGCCCGCCGAGTACATGGCCGACTCCGTCGTCTCGGCCAAAGGACCCGACGGCGAGCGGCGCTTCGTGATCGTGGAGGTCCAGCGTTCCTGGGACGGCCGCAAGGTCTGGTCCTGGGCGGCCTACGTCGGCGGGCTGATGGGGCGGCACCGGTGTGCGGTGATGCTCGTGGTGCTCTGCCTCAACAAGACCGTCGCCGCCCGCTACGACCAGCCGATCCTGCCGCCCGACTCGTGCATGCGGCTTCGTCCGGTCGTCGTCGGCCCCGACCAACTCCCCTTTCCCCGCACCGCCGCCGAGGTACTGACCTCTCCTGAGGTCGCCGTGCTGAGCGCGATCGCGCACAGCGACGACTTCGAGGTCGTGGCCACGGTGGGCACCGCCCTGGCCGACCTCCCCGACGAGCGGGGCCCCGTTTATTACGATTATCTGGGCGGACAGCTCGCCGAGCCGATCCGCGCACGCCTGGAGGAGATCATGAGCACCGTGACCCCGGAGACCGACAGCGCCCTGGAGCGGCTCCTGCGCAGGCGGGAAGCCATCGCCGCGGCACGCGCCGAGGCACGCGGCGAGGCACGCGGCGAGGCACGCGCGCTCGTCACCGTCCTGGAATCCCGCGGACTCGCGCCGAACCCCGCCCAGCGCGAACGGATCGCCTCCTGCACCGACCCGGACCTCCTGAACACTTGGCTGGCCCGCGCGGCCACCGCCACCGATCTGGCCGACGTCTTCGGCGACGACTGACCGCCGAAGGCGCCCACCGCTCAGAAAGTGTTGG
>NZ_BAAAVI010000156.1:0-2809 GCF_039534445.1 Streptosporangium fragile
CTCCGGATTTCCATCATCCGGTATTCAAGGTGTCCACACCTCGGGGGCAGGGCCCGTGATGGGGTTGCGCTGGTTTCGTGACCGCACCGACCGAGTCGCCCTCGGCCGCGACCACGGCATCTCCCGCGCGACCGCCTACCGCTACACCGACGAGGTCATCGGCGTCCTGGCCGATCAGGCGCCCGACCTGCACCAGGCCTTGCGGCGCGCCGTCGATGAGGGTCTCACCCACCTGATCCTGGACGGCACGGTCATCGCCACCGACCGCCGCGCCGAGAAGACCATCAGCGTCAAAGGCGAGCCCATCGACCTGTGGTACTCCGGAAAGGCCCGCCACCACGGCGGTAACATCCAGGCCCTGTCCGCGCCCTGCGGCCTGCCGCTGTGGGTCTCCGGCGTCGAACCCGGGCCGGTGCACGATCTGACCGCCGCCCGCGCACACGTCCTGGGGGCGCTATGAAGGCCGCGGCCGACGGGCTTCCCACCCTGGCCGATTCCGGCTACGACGGCGCCGGGATCGGCATTCTCACCCCGGTCAGACAACCCTCCGACAGCCAGCCCCTCGACACCCGCACCCGCAACGTGCTCTTGCGCGCCCTGCGCTGCCCGGGAGAACGAGGCTCCGCCCTGCTCACACAACGCCGGCGCACCCTCCAGCGCATCACCGCCAGCCCCAGCAGAATCAGCGACATCGTCAAAGCCGCGCTCATTCTCACCCATTTCGAACACAGCTACCTGAAATGAAAGTCGCTGAGATCACCTTATTTAACACGCAACACCACCATCGGAAGGAAACCCCCCATGACTAGCAGAAATGGTTAGACTAAATCCCGGACCATTCTCTTGGTTGTCAGAAGGTTGCAAATTTAGGTATGCAGTGGCGCCGCGTATTTGCTTCCGAAAGCAAGTGCTTTCTTTGCTCACACCAGAAGATGCTTCACCACTTTCATTGACGGGCCGCCATCCATCTCTTGAGGCCAAAACACTATAGAATGATAGCATATCAGAAAAGGGGCCAGAAAATGTGTACGAGATTCCTGCGTATACATATTCATCATCTCGATCGCATCCAGAGTAGGGATCTCCCACTGCTGTGACATTTCCCGGATGAACAGCAAGGATTTTTTGTTCTTTCAGTGCAGGAATTAGCTTCTCATCATCGCTAGAGCATCCGCCACTGGAAGCCATGATGAGCCAACCCTGGCCGAAGGCCACCAGAACCAAGACCGCCCCAGCTAGCAAGATAAGGGCCACCACTTCAGTAAGGCGAGTTCTCATACATAGATCCTAGCAGTAATAGAAATAACTTATAATCAAATGTGGGTTACACTAGTGTCCTGCGCCAGAAATTCGCCACTAAGTCTGGAGTGGTTGTATGGCGCGGACGGCACGACTGAAGACTCCGATGATGCTTTCCGATGAGGAGCGAGCAACGCTGGAGCGCTCGGCGCAACGAAGTGTCCTCCTGATCTGCGATAACTACGGCACGCACAAAGGGCCCGTGATCAAGACGTGGCTGAGGCGGCATCCGTGGCTCCACATGCACTTCATTCCGACCTGCTCGTCCCGGATCAATCAGGTCGAGCGGTAATTCGACTTCCTGGCCGATCAGCTGATCAGGTGGGGCGCCCACAAAAGCATCTAGTTTCTGGAGAAGGGCGTCCGGGACTGGATTCATCCAGCGGAACGACAATTCCCGGCCGTTCGTGTGGAAGAAGGCCGCAGAAGAGATCCTCGATCCCTCCCTAGACATTGCCGATAAATTTCTGACACAGGACGCTGGCATCACGTTTGCTTAGCACTCGCATTAAGCCAGCACGAAAATCCGGTTAGCGCCATTAGACATAAGAGCATTTAAGCCCCTCATTTTTACCCGCGCCATCGTATGATTATTGCCGCAAGCAAGGATTCCCACTTGCCTTAATCTGGGATTCCACCAAAGAATCTTTACGGTCACAAGTAGGCTACAATTTCACACCCTTAAATTGACCATATGGGTCAGGGTTGACATTTTTGCACGAAATTCGCTTTGGCGGACTAAGGATAATACCGCACACCTCGGACATTCCAGCCCTAAAGATTCTATAAAGGGCGCCTTCACTAACCGTCCGATCGATCCACTCCTTATTCTTCTCGTAATAGCGCATCGCCATATCATTGACCATCTTGTCAACCCTGCTATCTTCAGCTTTATCTTTTTCTACGTATCTTTCGTGAATATCGGCAATTTTTTTAGCCACCCCACAATCAAATCGCTTGCATATCATCACTATTCCAACGAAATGCCGGAGAACATTCCTTGCATGACTCTTCTCCTTCGTCCTCTCGTTGACGAAGTCGTTAACTGTAGATCTTATGGACTGGATTTCTTGGCATATAAGTGCTCCAAGCTCTTTAAGGCAGTCTTCAATTTCCCTTTTGTCCGCCCAACTGTCATCGCTCTTGGCGGATTTAGGCGGATTACCTGCCGCCAACATGCCACTCTTTTCAGTCTCACTCCCATCGTTGGCAGCACTTTTACTATCGAATATCTTGAGGACAAACTTCCATAGATCATCTAGATCCTTTTCGCTTAGGTGAATGCTATACAACAGCATATATACCTCTCGCGCATCTTTACTGGCATTCCAGTAACCCTTAGGCGCTTGCCTTCCGTTATTCATGTAACCAATTCGTCGTGCCTCCTCATCCGCGAGTCCCGGATTCCAACTCAAGTCCCAGTGTGCCGTACTACATTCGTAGCTCCGCTGGGAATGGGTCGCCGCGTCGTCGGTAATGGCTGATCAGAGCACGGGTCTGATGGAGTCGT
>NZ_BAAAVI010000157.1:0-2714 GCF_039534445.1 Streptosporangium fragile
GCAGCATGCCGAACCCACCACCGAAGATCAAACCAACCTAACGAAGTACTACTAGATAAGTCTTGACCTATATAAGCCAAGCATTAAACTCTGTGTCATGCAAAAGATCACCACGTTCCTGATGTTCGACGGCGCCGCCGAGGAAGCCATGACTTTCTACGTCGGCCTGTTCGACGACGCCGAGGTCCTGGACGTCACCCGTTACGGGCCTGACGGACCGGGCAAGGAGGGTTCGGTCCTGCGTGCGGCATTCCGACTCGCCGGCCAGACGTTCATGTGTGTCGACAGCGCCGTCACGCACGAGTTCGGCTTCACGCCTGCGGTGTCGCTCTTCGTCACCTGCGATACCGAGGAGGAGATCGACCGTCTCTACGCGGCGCTGTCCGAGGGCGGCAAGGCGCTCATGCCCCTGGGAAGTTACGGCTTCAGCCGCAAGTTCGGCTGGATCGACGACCGCTTCGGCGTCTCCTGGCAGCTCAACCTCGCCTAGGTCCTGTTCTGTGGATCTCGTCTGAGCCGGAGCGGCAGGCAGGCGACGATCCCGCCACACCCACCGGCGGCCCGTTACCGGAACCGGCAGACCGGAGCGTCTCCCGATCCCGGCGTCTACCTGCTGATCCACAGCACAGAACCTGGGCGCCACAGCTGTCGGACACCTCGGAAAGCAGCCCCGACCCGGCGAAACACAGAGGTTGCGGAACAGGTACCGAACTCGGGCGGGCCCGGCACCGGGGCCGGGCTCATCGGCCCCGGATCCACCGCGCCAGGGAGTCGAGGATCACGCCGAGCCCGAACTCGAACTCGTCGCCGAAGTCGTAGCCGGGCCGGAGGATGTGCTCGGTCGCCATCTCGACGAGATGGGGATACTCGTCGGCGGAGAACTTCTGCATTATCGGCCGGGTGACGCCGGCGGCGCCGTCCGAGCCGTGAAAGGGCAAGGCGGCCTCCTGCAGCGCGAAGCCGTACACATAGCTGTCGATCAGGGCATACGCGTGGGCGGTCATTTCCACCGAGAAACCCGCCCGGCGCAGGACGCCGACGACCGCGTCGTGGTGCCGCAGTGTGGCGGGGCCGGGGGCGGTCCGCGACTCCAGGAGCCCCAGCGCCCAGGGGTGACGCCGCAGCACGCGTCGGGCCGAGGCCGCGCGCCGGCGCATCTCCGATCGCCAGTCGCCGTCGGCCGAGGGCAGTTCGATCTCACCGAAGACGAGATCGACGATGCCGTCGAGGATCTCCTCCTTGTTGGCGACATAGTGGTAGACCGACATCGGCTTGACGCCGAGTTCCCCGGCGAGCGAGCGGATCGTCAACGACCCGATCCCTCCCGCGTCGGCGACCGCGACCGCGGCGCGCAACACCCGTTCCCGGCTGAGCGGAACACGCTCCCGAGAACCGCCGGTGACCGTCTTCGACACTTCACCTCCCTGACGATGGCCATTTCATACTTTGTACGATACCTTCCCATACTAAGTACGAAGAGGGTTTCGTCATGGCGGGAGGAAGCCGTCCGCACACGACCGCGCCCCGCCACCCCTCGTACGGGAAGAGGAGCCATGTCAGGAAGAACCATCGGACGGGCCGTAGGCGCCCTGTTCCTGCTGGCGTTCGTCGGCTACGGCGGGGGCAGCGCCCTGGTCGAGTCCGGCTCGGGCACCGCGGACGCCCTGTCCGGCGTGCTCGACCACCGGCTACGGATATCGGCGGGAGCGCTGCTGATGCTGGTCAACTCCGTCGCGGTGGCCGGCATCGGCGTGCTGATGCTCCCCGTGCTGAAGCCGCGCCACGAGATCTCCGCCTACGCGTACCTGGTCGGCAGGGCGGTCGAAGCCGTGATGCTGGCCGCGGGAGTCGTCTTCCTGCTGCTCGTGGTGCCGCTCGCCCGGGAGCGGGCCGACGCCGGCGCCCCGGACGCCTCCGTCCTGGAGGCGCTGGGGCAGGTGGCGAAGGAGGCCAACCGCTACAGCTACCAGATCGCCATGATCGCGCTGGGAATCACCAGCCTGCTGTTCTGCCGCGTTCTGCTGCGCGAACGACTGGTGCCCGCGTTCATGGCCCTGTGGGGACTGGCCGGCTACGCCGCCTTCCTGGCCGGGGCGATCGCCGAGATCCTCGGCTACGGCGTCGGCCTGGTCCTGTCGGTTCCGGGCGGGCTGTTCGAGGTCGCGCTGGGGGTGACGCTCATCGTGAGGGGGTTTCCCGCGGGGCCGAGCCCCGACCGTGACGGGCCGGCCGGTGACGTGTCACCGGCGCTGCGATGAGCGACCGCGCCCTCGAAATGCCCGAGCCGGCTGAAGCAGCGTTCCACGACGTCGCGCCGCCCGTGGCCCGGACGTCCGAGCCCGGCGCGGCCTCCCGGCGGGCCACGAGCCCGGCCGGGACCGGACGCGAAACGGCGAGGAGTCCGGACGGTCGGCCTGGGCGGAGAGCATCTTGGCGATGTCCTTCACCACGCCCCTGAGCTCGGCGAGTTCCTCGGGATGCTCCCGCCGCACGCTCGCGGGCGGCGCCTTGACCGGTCCGCCCCTGACGTCGCGCCGGCTCGGGACAGGCTTGCCGCCGGTCACGGTCAGCTCGGCGGTCAGCTCGGCGGTCACCTCCCCGAGGACCTCCACGCGTGGGACGACCGGCGCCGAAAGCGACTCACCAGTGTCTTCCAGTAATCGACAAGTAGGGGCCCGTACCTTACCCGGCGTGATGAAACGATCTTCTTTCCT
>NZ_BAAAVI010000158.1:0-2676 GCF_039534445.1 Streptosporangium fragile
CCCGTGCGGGGCCGCCGCGCGTGCCCGCGCGTTCTCCCCGGGGGCGGCCGGGGGCCGTGCCCTCCCGGGGAGCGCCGCCCGCCGGACTCACCCGCCCTCCTTCGCCGGACGCGTCCGCGGAGCCGCCGTGTTCGCCGGCCCGCCCGCTCCGCTCGTCCGCGTGCCCGCCCCGGTGAGGACCACGGCCGCGTCCCGCGCCGGCCGGGCCGTCCACCCCGGGGGCACCACGATCGTCGACTCGGCGTCCTCGATGATCGCCGGTCCGGCGACCGCCCCTCCGGGCGCCTGCCCGAGGGCCGCCCGGGTGAGCACCGGCACCCGCACGTACCCGCCTGTCTCCGGGAAGTACGCCCGCCGCGTCGCCGGAGGCCACGGCGCGGGTGAGACCGGCGGGGCGGGGGCGGCCGGGCTCCGGGGGGCGGCCGGAGTCCCGGGGACCGGGCTCCGGGGGGCGGCGCGGGTGACGCGGACGCGGTAGCTCACGATCTCGACGGGTCCTTCCTGCTCGATCCCGTACACCTGCCGGTACCGGGCCGAGAAGCGCGCGGCCAGCTCGGCGGGGGAGTCGCTCCAGGGCACGGTCAGGTCGTGGGCCTGCCCGGCGAAGCGGACGTCGGCCGAACGCGCGACGGACACGCCGGGGGAACCGAGCCGTACGTCCAGGTCGGCCGCGGCGGCCTCGGCCAGGGTGGTGAACACGCGCTCGGGGTCGGCGTCCAGGGCGGACAGCACGCGGTCGGTGGACAGGTCGCCGGCCAGCAGACCGGCCGCCGAGCCGACTCCGCAGCGCGCGGGCACGACCACGGTGGAGATGCCGAAACGGGAGGCGACCCGCGCCGCGTGCATCGGGCCCGCCCCGCCGAAGGCGATCATCGCGAACCCCCTGGGGTCGATGCCGCGCTGGACGGTCACCACGTGGACGGCCGACCCCATCGAGGCGTTGGCGATCTCGTGGACGGCGTACGCGGCCTCGGCCCGGGTGACCCCCAGCGGCCCGGCGAGGTGGCGGTCGACGGCCTTGTTCGCGAGGTCCGCGGAGAGCGTTATCGCCCCCGACGTGAAGGACGCGGGATCCAGGTAGCCGAGCACCACGTTGGCGTCGGTCACGGTCGGCTCGTCGCCGCCCAGCCCGTAGCAGGCCGGGCCCGGTTCGGAGCCCGCCGAGCGCGGGCCGGTCCGCAGCGCGCCCGCCGTGTCCACCCACGCGATGCTCCCGCCCCCGGCGCCCACCTCCGCCAGGTCGATGGCCGGGGTTTTGATCGGCACCCCGGTCCCGGCCCTGCGTCCGCCGAAGCTGCCCTTGCCGCCGACGTGGAACTCGTGGGTGATCTCTGGCCTGCCGCCCCTGATCACGCAGGTCTTGGCGGTGGTGCCGCCCATGTCGAAGGAGATCGCGTCCGGGTATCCGGCCGCGGTGGCGGCCAGCACCCCGGCGGCGGGCCCGGACTCGATCGTGGCCACGGCCCGGCGGGCGGCCAGCTCGGCCGACATGACGCCGCCGCCGGAGTCCATGACGTGCACCGGGGCGGTGATCCCGAGGGCGGCCAGGCGTGTGGCCAGGCGCCGCAGGTACCCCGTCATGACAGGCCCGACGTACGCCGACATGATCGTGGTGGTCGCCCGCTCGTATTCACGCAGCTCCGGCCAGACCTCCGAGGAGATCACCACGGTCGGGACCGCGGCCCGCAGGATCTCCGCCACCCGCCGCTCGTGGGCGGGGTTGGCGTGGGAGTGCAGCAGGCAGACGGCGGGCGCCGTGACGCCTCGCCGGGTGATCTCCTCGCCGACCCGGGCCACGGCCGCCTCGTCGAGCGGTTCGAGCACCTCGCCGCGGCTGCCGATCCGCTCGGGCACCTCGAAGCAGTCACCGGCGGCGACCGGCGGCGTGGGCGCGTCGAAGCGGAGGTCGTAGCGGTCCTCCTCGACCCGGGCGTAGCGGCCCAGGGGGATCACCGAGCGGAAGCCGCGGGTCGTGACGTAGGCGACCCGGACGCCCCTGCGCTCCAGGACCGCGTTGGTGGCCAGCGTGGTCGCGTGCACGACCCGGGTCACCGAGGCGGGATCGGTGCCGCCGAGGACGGCGGTGATCCCCGCGACGATCCCGTCCGTCGGGTCGCCGTGCGTGCTCAGGCACTTGGCCACGGAGATCTCACCCCCGGGCCCGCCGAGCACCACGTCCGTGAACGTCCCTCCGACGTCGACCCCGATCGCGTGGCTCACCGGCCCTCCTCGTCTGGCGATGTCCGACGGTTCCGACGAACGGCAGGCTATTTCCCTAACAAGCGCTTGTCCATAACCTCTCCGCCCTCCGCCGGACGGGCGGACTCCGCGGCGGGTTTCATGGTCGTCCGACGGGGGTGACCGGGCGTAGACTTTGCGTAGCCGCTCGGGGGTGGGCGCGGATCCGACGAAAGGCCGTGAAGGGTGATGCTGCGGGGCCGGGAAGAGATGCCCGGCGCTTGACCCTTCGGGGTGAGACGGAAAGAAAGCCAAGCCTTCAGGCTTAGGCGGTTCACTTATTCACTGCTCTTTGCGACCCTTGTCCTATCCCACGTAGGGAGTGGCGATGCGGCGGTTCAGTTCGACCCTGGTGGTGGCCGGTGGCCTCTGTCTTGCGGTCACCGCGGTGGCTCCTGCCCTGGCGCACGAGCACCCCAGCGGGATCACCGACCTGGT
>NZ_BAAAVI010000159.1:0-2193 GCF_039534445.1 Streptosporangium fragile
GCCGCCAGTCGTTCAGGGGTGGGCGGATGAGTCTGGGGGCGTGTCGTAGGTCGGTCGCGGCGGCCGATCCCGTGAGGAGGGTCACATGGCGGATGCCGTCGATCAGCTGTCGCAGTGCCTCGGTGGCGCCCGGGACACCGCCGGCGTCCCAGGCCCGTAACAGCGGCAGGGCCGTGCCGACCAGGTCGGCGCCGAGTGCCAGGGCGCGAGCGGCGTCCAGGCCGGTACGGATACCGCCGGATGAGATGATCACAATGTCCTCGCCGAGGACGTCACGGCAGGCGACCGTCGCGGCCGCCGTCGGGATGCCCCAGCGGGCCATGCCATCGGCGGCCGGGGGAGCCGGGGCGCGGAGCTGCTCGACGCGGACCCAGGAGGTGCCTCCGGTTCCGGAGACGTCGATGATCGTGACCCCGCAGTCGGCCAGGCGCCGGGCGACGGCCGGGGAGATGCCGCAACCGGTCTCCTTGACCAGTACGGCACCGTCGAGCCGGTGGACGAGGCGTTCGATGAGCGCGTATCCGCCGCGGAAGTCACGGTCGCCTTCGGGCTGGGTGAGTTCTTGCGCGACATTGAGGTGCACCGCCATGCCGTCGGCGTCAATGGCGTCTTTCAGCGTGGCGACACCGTCGACACCGAGTTGGACGGCCTGCCGCAGCCCGATATTGCCAAGGATGGGGATGGATGGTGCGACCTCACGCACCTGGTAGGAGGCGCTCAGGCGGGGGTCTTCGGCCATCGCGCGCTGGCTGCCCACGCCGAAGGCGACGCCCACGTCCTGGGCGACGCGGGCGAGGTCCCGGTTGACCTGGGCGCTGCGCGGAGTCCCTCCGGTCATGCCGGTGATGAGCAGCGGCGCGTTGATCGGCCGGCCGAACAGCTGCGCGCTCAGGTCGACGTCGTCGACGCCGCGTTCGGGCATCGCGCAGTGGATGAGGTCCACGCATTCCAGCAGGGTGCCGTGCGCCGCCGGTTCGACCTGTTCGGAAAGGCACAGGTCGAGGTGCTGGTCCTTGCGCCGGCCGGTGATCCCGGTCATCACGCCTCCGCGCTTTCCGCACGGGTGTGCCGGTAGCCCTCAACCGACAGGTACGCGGTCAGCTGCGGCGGGCCGGCGGTCAGTTTCCGCGAGACCCAGGCGATGAGGCCCGAGCCGGTCGTCAGCGGGCGGCGCGCGATCGCCCGCACCGCGCGTTCCAGCGCCACCGCGTCGCAGGCGGGGAACGTCCGGCGCACGCGGCGGAGCACGCTCTGGTCGTGGTCGGTGTAGCAGCGGACCGGCAGATGCAAGGTCGCCTGGGTCGGGTGTGCTCGCAGGCGTGCGGTCATCTCCCAGCACACCAGCGGGCGACGCCGGTCGAAGACCGTCTGCGGGCCCAGCAGGTCGTCGCAGAACCTTCGCGCGGTTCCCGGCGTGTAGCCCGGCAGCGGGGCCAGCAGGGCCTCCAGGGACGCGGCGTCGTCCACCACCGCGGGCGTGTACACCTTGACGCGTGAGACGTCGGCGGCGGTGAGGTCAAGGGAGATGAAGGGGATCGGGGTGTCCGGCCGGTCCAGCGCGTGGCGGCGCAGCCAGGCCCATCCCGATGTGTAGCCTAATCGTTTCATGGCTTCGGCCACGAGGGCGCGGCTGTTGTCGGCCCCGGCCGCGCCGGGGTCGAAGTACGCCTTGATCAGTGGGCGGGTGCCCGGCCGGATGACCGCTCCCAGCCACAGCCCGAACCCGGCGTGACCGGACAGGGGCTCGAAGAGGTCGCCCACGGCCTCGGCGGCGCTGAGATCGACAAGGCCGCGTTGTCGCAGCGACCGCAGGGTGGCCCAGCCCGCGCCCCAGTTGGATGCGGGGGTCGTCGGCTGCGTCGGGGATTGCGGTTCGAGGAGGAGCCGCACCTGCGGCCGGTCGGTCCCGACCACCACCGAGTACTCGAACGGCGACCCGTCGTCGGTGATGTCGGTGCGCGTCGGAGGAGTGAGCCCGAACGGCCGCCCGCCCCAGGGGCCGAACAGGGCCGCGACGAGCTCGTCCACCGTGCGGTGACAGGCGTCGGGCAGTTCGAGCGCCGCGCAGAGCGCGCGCATGTCCGCCGCCGCCACCTCACCGAACCGCCGTTCGGTAAACGGCAGACTACGCGTCTGATTATCGTCATCGGGGATCTGCGGGAAAACGTTCGTCACGGTCATTTCTGATCCCTT
>NZ_BAAAVI010000160.1:0-1835 GCF_039534445.1 Streptosporangium fragile
GGGGCCCGGTGTGTGCCGGGCCCCTCGGGTGGTGCTGGGGTGAGTGGCCGGGGTTTGGACCCCCGGGCCTCTCGGGTGAACGGTGCGGGGTTTGGACCCCCGGGGCCGTTCGGGTGATCGTCGAGAAGTAGGGGTTACTTCTTGAGGATCGAGCCGGACCAGACGTTGGCGGCCTTGGCGTAGATGCTCGCGATCTCACCGTCGAAGTACGGCGTGGTGATCAGGTCGTCGCGGCCGTTCCCGTCCTGGTCGCCGAAGAGGCTGGTCACACCGTTGACGTAGCCCAGACGCTTGGCGTTGCTGTACTTGACGAGCCACGGGCCACCGTCGGCGCCGGGGGTGAAGGAGCTCTTCAGGCCGATGTGCTCCTCGACCTTCTCGGCGGCCGAGACGTAGACCTTGCCGGAGGTCTTGCCGTAGGTCCACTTCGGCGTGACGCCGGTGTAGACGTCGTTGCCGTCGGGGTGCGGGGCGTCCGGGTAGCCGAACACGAACACCGTCTGCTGCGGCTTCTGGTTCCAGGTGAAGCCCTGGCCGCCGACGTTGTCGCCGAGGCGGCCGGCGTCCTTGATGAAGTCCTCGACGACGAAGTAGGTCTCGACCCAGTACTTGACCTGAGCGGTGGCCTTGATCCACTTCTTCAGGAAGAACTGCTGCTTGGTCCAGCCGACGACCTGGTTGCCGTTCTTGACCTCGAGCAGCTCACCGAGGAACTTGCCGTCGGCCTTGGCGGCCTTGAGCTCGTTGTACTCCTCAAGGCTGATCGGGATGACCTTGCTCAGCCCGATGAACTTCGCGTTGTTGTCGTAGTTGTCGGGCGCGGCGTCGTAGACCGACTTGGTGACCTCGGCGCCGACCAGCTTGACGCCGTCCTTGCCCTCAGCGGTGAGGTAGGGGGCGACGGACTCGACGGAGTCGACCCCGGCCGGCTTGGCCACGGTCTCGATCTTCGGGTCGACGACCTTGGACTTGAAGGGGCCGTCGGCGCCGTACTTCTCGACACCGGCGGTGTACTCTTCGGCGGTGATCGGCTTCTCGTCGATGTACTTGACGCCGTTGTGAGCCGCGAACTCCTTCGCGGTCACCTGGGTGGCCTTGCCGCCGCCGATGTGGAGACCGTTGTAGACGGTGACGAAGGCCGCGTCGCGGTCGTAGTCGTTGAAGGCGGAGAAGTCGTAGTGGGTCCACGCGGTCTTACCCACGTAGATGCCCCACGGCGCCTTGCCCTGGTAGTAACCGGGCACGAAGACCCAGTTGTCCATGACGCTGTCGTTGGCCTTGGTGTCGTAGACGCAGTGACCGGCCGTGGCGACCAGGTTGCGGTACTTCGACTGGATCGAGCTGGCCGAGCACCACTTCAGCTCGCCCTTGGAGTCGACGAAGAACACCTTGCCGACGGTCTTGGGCAGGTTGATGTTCTTGACCTTCGCCGCGGTCTTCTTCTCTTCGCCGATCGGGGCGACGACGCCGGGCTTGCCGTCCGGGGTGTAGCCGCCAGCGGCCTTCAGCTTCGAGGCCGGGACGGTCTCCTGGCCGAAGGGGGTGGCCTTGCCCAGGTTGGTGGTGTGGCCGTTGGCCTTGAGCCAGAACTTCGCGACCGCCAGGGCGGAGGGGGCGTCCTTGGCCATGACGTCTTCCTGCCAGTCCGGAGCGGCCTGGGCAGTGCCGACCAGGCCGGCGGCCAGCAGTCCGGTGGCGAGAACCGCGCCACCGGCGGGGAGGAGGATGCGCTTCAAGGGAACTCCTTGGTCTGATGTGGAACGCTTCTTGCGTCCCATGCGTCAGTAAAGGGATAGCCAGAAACATACAGCGCCGATCTTGAACACCGGAAGCCG
>NZ_BAAAVI010000161.1:0-1708 GCF_039534445.1 Streptosporangium fragile
CCCAACTCCGCCAGAACACCACCCACCAGAACCAACCTAACGAAGTACTACTAGTTGCTGAGCCCTCTCTGTCAGACTGCCGTGAGACATGGGACGCAGGAGTCCTTCTGATGTGAAGCAGGGCGAGACAGGACGATCAAGACAGTGACGATGACCCTCGCCGACCAGACCGCAATGACCGGGCAGGATGGTCGTGTGACTTCCCAGCAGCCGGAGCGGCCCAAGCGGCGCACCTTCACCAAGGCCTACAAGGCGCGGATCCTGGCGGCCTTCGACGCCCTGCCCGAAGGCAGCGCCGAGCGCGGCGCCCTGCTGCGCGCCGAACGGCTGTACCACTCCCACATCGAGCACTGGCGCAAGCAGGCCGAGACCGGCACCCTGGCCGCCTCGACGGGAAAGCCGGTGAAAAGTGCCGAGGCCGAGGAACTGGCCCGGCTGCGCGCCGAGAACAAGAAACTCAAGGCCGCCAACGACAAACTCGCCGGCGAGCTCGGCAAGACCCGGACCGCCCTGGACATCGCGGGAAAAGCGTTCGCGCTGCTGCAGGACATCTCAAGCAGCGCGGACTCCGAGAAGAAGTGACCCGGCTCCTCGGCGAGCACTTCCCCGAAATGGAAGAAGCCATCGGCACGGTGCGCGCGTGTGCGATTCTCGGGAAATCCCGGGCCACGCTGCACCGGCACCGCAACCCCGCCCCGCCCCGGCTGGGGCCGCGCCGCCCGTTCCACCACCCGGCCGAGCTGACCGAGCACGAGCGCGCCCAGGTGCTGGCGGCGCTCGACTCGCCCCGCTTCGCCGACAAGTCGCCGGGCCAGGTGTGGGCGACCCTGCTGGACGAGGGCGTCTACCTGTGCTCGCAGGCCACCATGTACCGGCTGCTGCGGGAGCGTGGCACGGCCGGCGAGCGCCGCGCCCAGGCCGTCCACCCCGCGCGTAAGAAACCCGAGCTGACCGCCGACGGCCCCCACCAGGTGTGGTCATGGGACATCACGAAACTGAAAGGCCCCGCACGCGGCACGTACTATCTGCTGTACGTCATCCTGGACATCTTCTCCCGGAAAGTCGTCTGGTGGGAGATCTGGCCGACCGAGACCGGGATCTTGGCCAAGGAGTTCATCGAGCACGCCATCGCCGCCAACGGCGGGATCGCGCCGGAGGCGATCCACGCCGACCGCGGCACGGCGATGACGTCGAACACCGTCTCCGGGCTGCCGGCGCTGCTGGGCATCGACCAGTCCCATTCCCGGCCGCGCGTGTCCAACGACAATCCGTATTCCGAAGCGCAGTTCAAGACGCTCAAGTACTGTCCGGCGTTTCCGGGCGGGTTCGGGTCCATCGAGGACGCGAACGTCTTCTGCGGCCAGTTCTTCCGGTACTACAACACCGAGCACCGCCATTCCGGGATCGGGATGCACACCCCCGCGTCGGTGCACGACGGCTCGGCGGTCGAGATCCAGGCCCGGCGGGCCGCCACGCTGAACGCGGCGTTCCTGGCCCATCCCGAGCGGTTCCGCGGTCGGCGGCCGAGCCCGCCGCCGCTGCCCGCCCGGGTATGGATCAACAAGCCGTCGACAGACCTCGAAGACGACGAAGCCGAGACCTCAGCACAGACACCGAACGTGGCTTGATGTCTCAACAGGTTTGACAGGTACCGCACCGGGCCACCGTGATTCCCTCCCGATTGAGCTGTCCCCACACCTTCCGCGCC
>NZ_BAAAVI010000162.1:0-1646 GCF_039534445.1 Streptosporangium fragile
GCGACGTAGAGCGGGCAGGGATCGGCGTCGGGAGGGGTGCACGTGACGAAGATGTCGGTGTTCCCGGCGATGAGCATCCGGTCGGCGACCGGGTCCTGCGCGTTGCCCTGCGAGGCCCGCTCCACACCGTGGGTGAGCAGGCTGTAGGCGTCCTTGGCGTAGTAGGTCTCGTCGAAGACGACGGCACGCGGCCGTCCGAGGTCGACGAGGCGCAGGACGCCCCCGAAGGCCGCGATGATCAGCGGCCCCAGCCATCCCCACAGAACACTGCCCGGCATGGGCGGTACGAGACGATCCCGAGTCAATCCCATTCGGGAAAGTATGGTGAAAAATCAACCTCGATGGACAGCGTCATAAAGATCACGCTTGGGAATTCCCGCCGACTTCGCGACGTCCACGATGGCCTGCTTGCGCGGCACTCCCGTCTCCTCGCGGCGGAGGACCTCGTCGACCAGGTCCTCCATCGCCGCGGGCCCGGACTCCCGGACATGCCCGGCGACCACGACCGTGACCTCTCCCTTGACGCCTCCGGCCGCCCACTCGGCCAGCTCCCCGAGACCGCCCCGGCGCACCTCCTCGTAGGTCTTGGTGAGCTCCCGGCAGACCACCGCCCGGCGGTCGGCGCCGAACGCCTCGGCCATCGCCGCCAGCGCCGCCCGGAGCCGGTGCGGCGCCTCGAAGAAGACCATCGTCCGCTCCTCCTGGGCGAGGGCGGCCAGCCTGCGGGCGCGCTCGCCGGGCTTGCGCGGCGGGAAGCCCTCGAAGCAGAACCGGTCGCTGGGCAGGCCGGAAACCGCCAGCGCGGTGGTCACCGCGGACGGTCCGGGCAGCGAGGTGACCGTGATCCCCGCCTCGACCGCCAGGGCGGTCAGCCGGTATCCGGGGTCGGAGACCCCGGGCATGCCCGCGTCGGTGATGACCAGGACGGTGCCGCCCTCCTTGAGCACCTGGAGCAGCTCCGCCGCCCTGCTCACCTCGTTGCCGTCGTAGTAGGAGACGACGCGTCCGCCGATCTCCGCGCCCAGTTCGCCGGCCAGGCGGCGCAGCCGCCGGGTGTCCTCCGCGGCGATCACGTCGGCGCTCTCGAGTGCCTGCCGCAGCCGGGGAGAGGCGTCGTCCACCTGCCCGATCGGAGCCCCCGCCAGCACAAGCCTGCCGTTGTCCGTCACCGTTCCATCCTCCCGCATTCCGGATGGACCACCACCATGGGAAGAAGTTCCCCAATTAGGCATGTAGGAGGTGTTTCCTGGGGTCCCCTGCCCGCGTGGCCCGTACGATGTCCGGGTGGCCGTGACCGATTACACCAACCAGGCGTTCGAGGAGCCGGGGCCCAAGTCGGGTGACGTACCGGGGGCTTCCATCCACGACCGGCTGGTGCTGCCGATGCCCGGCAGCGCCCTGTGGGGGTGGTTGGGGCCACTGCTGGTCGCGGTCTTCGGGGGCGTCCTGCGCTTCGTCGGCCTCGGCCGCCCGAACGCGGTCATGTTCGACGAGACCTACTACGCCAAGGACGCCTGGTCTCTGCTCAACTTCGGCATCGAGCGCATCGCCGTCAAGGACGCCGACAAGATTCTGATGCAGGGCGGCACCGACATCTGGCAGCAGTGCGCCCCGGCCGAGCTCGGCAAGTGCGCCTCGTACGTGGT
>NZ_BAAAVI010000163.1:0-1550 GCF_039534445.1 Streptosporangium fragile
CACCCCCGAACGGACACGCCACGAACCGCTCCGCCGTCAACCCCGGACGGCCGAGATATCCCCGGGCGAGCTGGACGCCGGCCAGGTACAGCTCACCGGCGACGCCCGCCGGGACCGGACGCAGGCAGGAGTCCAGCACGTAGGCGCGGGTGTTCCAGACGGGGTGGCCGATGGGCACGGACACGGGGTCCAGGCCGGGCCGGTGCCGCCAGAAGGTGACGTCCACCGCGGCCTCGGTGGGGCCGTAGAGGTTGTGCACCGGCACGCCGAGGCGTGCCGCCGCCTGGTCGGCCAGCGCCGGGGGCAGCGCCTCGCCGCTGCAGATGATGAACCTGAGCGGGCCCGGTGCCGCACCGTCCGGGGACGGCCGCTGCGGAGCGGCCTCCGCCGGGTGCCGCGGGGGAACCTGCGGGAGGTGCTCCGCCGCCTCCTCCAGGAAGGCGGCCAGCATGGACGGGACGAAGTGCACGGCGGTGATGCGTTCGGAGTCGATGAGCCGGGCGAGGTAGACCGGGTCACGGTGCCCGTCCGGCTTGGCGACGACCAGGGTGGCGCCGGTCTGCAGGGGCCAGAAGAGTTCCCAGACCGACACGTCGAAGCCCGCCGGGGTCTTCTGCAGGACGCGGTCGCCCGGGCCGAGGCGGTATTCGGACTGGGCCCAGAGCAGGCGGTTGACGATCGCGCCGTGCGAGACCACGACGCCCTTGGGGCGTCCGGTGGAGCCGGAGGTGTAGATCACGTACGCCGGGTTCTCCGGCACGAGGGGAACGTCGAGGTCGTCGTCCGGGTAGCCGGAGGTGTCCACCCCGGCGAGCCAGCCGGCGTCGATCACCAGGACCGGCCGGGCGTCGTCCAGCATCGAGGCGATCCGCGCGGCCGGCAGGTCCGGGTCGACCGGCAGGTAGGCGCCGCCCGCCTTGATCACGGCGTACATGGCGACCAGCAGGTCCGGCGAGCGGTGCAGCCTCAGCGTGACCACCCGCTCGGGACCCACCCCGTGCTCGGCCACGAGCAGCCGCGCCAGCCGGTTGGTCCGCGCGTTGAACGCGGCGTAGCTCAGTTCGGTCCCCTCCGCCACCAGGGCCGGCGCGTCGGGGGTCCGCGCGACCTGGGCCTCGAACAGCGCGGCGAGGGTCGTACGGGGGACGGCGGCCTCCGTCCGGTTCCAGGCGTGCAGCACCAGGTCCCGCTCGCCGGCCGGGAGCCCGCCGAGACGCCCGACGGCGGTGCCGGGTGCGGCGGCCAGGGCGGCGAGCAGGTGCCGGAAGCGGTCCAGCAGGCGGGTGGCCTCCGCCTCGGTGAACACGTCGGGCCGGTACTGCAGCCGCAGCCGGAGCACGTCCCCGGGCACGACCAGCAGCGTGAGCGGGTAGTGCGTCGCATCCGCCACGTCGGCGGAGAGCAGGTGGATGTCACCGACGGCCGTCCGGTCGTCGAGAGGGTAGTTCTCCATCACCAGCAGCGCGTCGAACAGGGTGCCCTTCCGGATCTCGGCCAGCCCGAGGTGGTGGTGGGGCAGCAGTTCCGCCTGCTCGTCCTGGATCCTGCGC
>NZ_BAAAVI010000164.1:0-1413 GCF_039534445.1 Streptosporangium fragile
GTACTACATTCGTAGATCTTGATTCGTTTGGCCTCGCTGCGGAACGTAGTTGGTCCATCGTCAGTACGTGACGTGCGCTCTGACCTACGATCTCGTCGTGTCCTGGGATGCGGAACTGACCGCGCTGACCACGCGCATCGCCGGCCCCCTGTTCACCCGCCCCGAACCGCGTGAGGCCTTCGCCGACCTGGTCCGCGCCCTGCTGGCCGACGTACCGCGCAAGAACTCCTGGCAGTTGGCCGACCACATCGGCCACGCCACCGCCCACCGCTTCGAGCACCTGCTGGACCGCGCGAAATGGGACGTCGACGCCTTGCGCGACGAAGTCCGCTCCTACGTGATCGCGCATCTGGGCCGCGCCGACGGCGTGCTGATCGCCGACGACACGGCCGCGCTCAAGAAGGGCGAGATGTCCGTCGGCGTGGCCGACCAGTACTGCGGCCTGACCGGCCAGGTGGAGAACTGCCAGGTCATGCCCATGCTCACCTATGCCTCCGAGGTCGGGCACGCGTTCGTCAACCGGCGCCTGTACCTGCCCGAGTCCTGGGCGCACGACACCGGGCGCCGCGGCAGGGCCGGGGTGCCCGAACACGTCGTCTTCCGCACCAAACCGCAGCTGGTGATCGACATGCTCGCCGAGGAGCTCGCGGCCGGCACGCCGTTCCGGTACCTGTGCGCCGATACGGGCTATGGCCGTGACCCGTACCTGCGTGCGTTCTGCCATGAGCGCGCCCTCGGCTACGTTATGGCGGTCCCGGCCGACCTGCCCCTGGTCGCCGTCCGCGGTGGCGTCGAGCCGGTCGGGCACGTGCTGGACCGGCTGCTGGCCCTCGGGCAGAGCGGGGTCTGGGAGCGCCGCTCGTGCGGGGCCGGCACCAAGGGCCTGCGCGTCTACGACTGGACGGCAGTGTCCGCCGCCGTGGCCGGGCAAGCGCCCGCGCCCGGCCACGCGCACACGCTGCTGACCCGCCGCTCCGTCAGCGCCCCGACAGAGGTGGAGTTCTTCCTGGCCCACGCCCCGGCCCACGTCCCGGTCCCCGAGCTGATCGACGCGGCCGGGATGCGCTGGAAGATCGAGGAGAACAACGAGCACGGCAAGGACCTGCTTGGCCTGACCTCCTACCAGGTCCGCAAGTGGACCCCGTGGCACCGGCACGTCACCATCACCATGCTCGCCCTGGCGTTCCTGGCCGTCACGCGCGCCGCTCTGCCCGCCGACGCCGACGAGGCCGCCGACAAGGGAAAAGACCGCCTGCTTCTGGAGGCGCCGACGGGCTGAGGCTCGGGCGGCTCTCGCTCGCCGAGATCCGCCGCGTCCTGGCTCGGCTGCTCATCCCGGCGGCCAACGCCATCGATCACGTCCTGGCCTGGTCACACTTTCGACGACTCCATCAGACCCGTGCTCTGATCAGC
>NZ_BAAAVI010000165.1:0-1367 GCF_039534445.1 Streptosporangium fragile
TACTACAGCCAGGTTTTGTGATCTATAGTTCTGGATCATGTCGGATGAGCTGACCGAGGGCGACCTTCAGGAGTGGGTGGCCGGCCTGGATACGTTGTTCGCGAAGGTGGCCGGACGGTTCGGGCGAGTGGAGCCGCGCAGGCAGGCGCGGGCGTATCTGCTGGGGCTGCTGGCTCCGATCGAGCGCAAGAACGGCTGGCAGCTGGCAGAAGCAGCCGGGGATACGGCTCCTGATCGCATGCAGCGCTTGTTGAACAGTGCCCGCTGGGATCCCCGCCAGGTGCGGGATGACCTGCGCGATTACGTGATGGACAACCTCGGTCACCGCGATGGCGTGCTGATCGTGGATGACACCGGCTTCCTGAAGAAGGGCGACAAGTCGGCCGGAGTGCAGCGCCAGTACTCCGGCACGGCGGGCAGGATCGAGAACTGCCAGCTGGGTGTGTTCCTCGCCTACGCCTCCCCGCTGGGCCGAACACTGATCGATGCCGAGCTGTATCTGCCGAAGTCCTGGACCGATGACCGGGAGCGTTGTATCCGGGCCGGCGTCGGTGAGGAGGTGGCGTTCGCCACCAAGCCGGTGCTGGCCCGGACGATGCTGGCCCGCACCGTGAAGGCGGGCGTGCCGGTGTCCTGGGTGAGCGCTGATGAGGCCTATGGCATGGACAACAAGTTCCGGCGCTTCCTGGAAGAGCACCACCTGAGCTATGTGGTGGCGGTGCCCAAGAGCCAATGGATCGGCATGGGATGGGGCGGGGAGATCCGCGCTGACAGCGCGACCGCCCAAGCTCCGCCCAAGGCATGGAAGCGCCGTTCCTGCGGCGAGGGCGCCAAAGGCAAGCGCCTGTATGACTGGGCGCTCGCCACGGTGACCTTCGCGGCCGAGCCCGGCTACCAGCGCTGGCTGCTGGTCCGGCGCAGCCTCACCCCCAATGCCAAGGGCGAGCTCGAGCTGGCCTACTACCTGTGTTACGCACCAGTCGGCACTACCTTGGAGGACCTCATCGCCGTCGCCGGCTCGCGCTGGGCGATTGAGGAATGTTTCCAGTCCGCTAAGAACGAGACCGGACTGGACCACTACCAGGTCCGGCGTTATGACGCCTGGCACCGCCACATCACCTTGGCGATGCTCGCCCATGCCTATCTCGCCGTCACCGCCGCGCACGCCCCAAAAGTCCAAGGGGCCTGGTCCGCCTCACACCAGCAGAAATCCGCCGTCTGCTGGCACGCCTGAACGCGACGATCATCCGTCCGCTCAGCCACGCCCTCGCCTGGTCCCAACGTCGACGACATCATCAAGCCCGCGCCCGAGCCAGCCATTACTGGAAACGCTGGCTCCAACATCACGAAATCAGGCTGTAGTACTA
>NZ_BAAAVI010000166.1:0-1364 GCF_039534445.1 Streptosporangium fragile
GGCAGGTCGGCGGGGAGCAGCCCGTCCAGCTCCGCGACCGTCACCGCCACCAGCGGGGCCGCGTCCTGCACCATCCGCGCGACCCGATCGGCCGGATACCCCGGATCCACCGGCACATACGCGCCCCCGGCCTTGAGCACCGCGACGATCGCCACCACCAGCTCCACCGACCGCGGCACCAGCACCACCGCGAACCGCTCCGGCCCCACCCCGTACCCGGCCAGCACCCGCGCCAGCGCCCCGGCCCGCGCATCCAGCTCCGCGTACGTCAGCCGCTCCGCCCCGCACACCACCGCCACCGCGTGCGGCGACCGCGCCACCTGCGCCTCGAACTCCTCGGTGATCGTCGAGGGAACACCGGGAGAGGAACCGGTTCCGGCCCATTCCCGCAGGATCATGTGGCGCTCGGCCGGGTCGAGCAGGTCGATGGCGCTCAACCGGACATCCGGGTCGGCGGCCACCGCTTCCAGCACCCGCAGGAACCGGGCGGCGATGTCCTCGGCCGTCTCCCGGTCGAACAGGTCGAGGCTGAACTCCAGCCCCCCTTCCATGCCCCCGGAGGGGTGTTCGGCGAGGGTGAGCTGAAGGTCGAACTTGGCGGTGACGGGGGTGAAGGGCTCGACGGAGACGGACAGCCCGTCGATCTCCAGGTGCGGGGCCGGGTTGTTCTGGAACACCAACGCCACCTGGAACAACGGATGACGCCCCATCGACCGGGCCGGATTGAGCACCTCCACCAACCGCTCGAACGGCAGATCCTGATGCGCGTACGCCGCCAGATCCACCTCCCGCACCCGGCCCACCAACTCCCGAAACGCCGGATCCCCCGACGTGTCGGTCCGCAACACCAACGTGTTGACGAACATCCCCACCAGATCGTCCAACGCCTCATCGGTGCGCCCGGCCACCACCGACCCGACCGGAATGTCGGTCCCCGCCCCCAACCCGGTCAACGTCGCCGCCCACGCCGCCTGCACCACCATGAACACCGTCGCGCCCGCCTCCCGCGCCAACGCCACCAAAGCCCGGTGAAGCTCCCGCCCGACCCGCACCCCGACCGTGCCACCCCGATAGGAGGCCACCGCCGGGCGCGGCCGGTCCACCGGCAACACCAGCTCTTCCGGCACCCCGGCCAGCGCCGCCCGCCAGAACCCGGCCTGCCCACCGGCCAGACTGCCCGGATCGCCCTCCTCCCCCAGCAACTCCCGCTGCCACAGCGCGTAATCGGCGTACTGCACCGGCAACGCCGCGAACCCCGGCGCCCGCCCCCGCGCCCGCGCCGCATACGCCGCGATCACATCCCGCGCCAACGGCGCCATCGACCACCCGTCCCCCGCGATGTGATGCAACACCAGGAGCAGGAC
>NZ_BAAAVI010000167.1:0-1360 GCF_039534445.1 Streptosporangium fragile
GGGCCGGGAATGTCGCGGTGGCAGGTGGGGCACGCGCCGGTCCATGCGCGTATGAGGTCCTGGAGCGCGTCGAGGACTTGGTAGAAGGTCAGGCCGGCGCTGGGGCTTTTGGGTCCAGGCGCCGCAGCGTGAGGAAGGCATGGGCGGCGGTGACGAGGGTGACGTGGTGGTGCCAGCCTCGCCAGGTGCGGCCCTCGAAGTGGTCCAGGCCCAGACCGTGCTTCATCTCCCGGTAGTCGTGCTCGATGCGCCAGCGCATCTTCGCCAGGCCGGCCAGGCGTCGAAGCGGGGTGTCGGCGGGAAGAGTGGTCAGCCAGTACTCGGTGGGCGCCTGGGCGCCGGTGGGCCATTCGCTGAGCAGGGTCAGCGCGGGCAGCACCCCGTCCCAGCCGGCCGCTCCCGTGGCCTGGGCCATCGCGTGCCTACGGGCCGCGACCCCGGCCGGACGCACGCTCTGGGCCCGAAATCGGGAGCGCATCGCACCTTTGGAACCCCTGCGCCAGGTCACCTGCCGGTAGCTCTTGCGCCCCGTCTGGGCGGCCAGGTCCCTCAGCGAGGACGCCGGGGTGCGGTACCGGGCGGCGGGCTTGCGCCCGTTGCCGCTCCACGCGGGTGTGGTGGGCACCGCGTCATGGGGGTGGGCGGATTCATCGGCGCGGACCGCGACGACGAAGTCCAGGCCGCGCTCGGCCAGGCCGTGGCGGAACGCGGTGTTCTGGCCGTAGCCGGCGTCGGCGACGATCACCTGCGGGGCCAGGCCCCAACCGATCGCCTCGTCGATCAGGTCCAGGGCCAGCCGCCATTTCTCCCGGTGTCCCACCCCGTCCGGTATCCCGGCCCGGGCGCGGCGCCCGGCGTCGCCGTCCCACTCCCGCGGCACGAACAGCCGCCAGGAGATCGGCACGGACGCGGTGTCGCAGGCGGCGTGCAGGCTGACCGCGACCTGGCAGTTGGCCTGCTTGCCCAGTGCCCCGCACCACTGGCGGGCCACCCCCGCCGACATCTTCCCGTCCTTGGGAAAGGACACATCGTCGATCACCCACACCTGCGGATCGACGGCGGCGGTCATCTTGGTGGCGATCGCCCGCAGCACGGGCGCATGGTCCCAGGTCGACTGGCCGACGAACTGCTGCAGAGCCTGCATGTCACCGTCCGGCAGCCGCCCGGCCATCGGCTGGATCGACTTGCGTCGCCCGTCCAGCATCAACCCTCGCAGGTAGCAGTCGCCCTTGGCCCGTTGATCCCGGCGCGGCACCGATGCGAACACCTCGGCCACGAACGCGTCCAGTTCGCCCCGCAGCTGCTCGATTTCCCCCAAGTTCACGCGGGCAGCATGCCGAACCCACCACCGAAGATCAAA
>NZ_BAAAVI010000168.1:0-1353 GCF_039534445.1 Streptosporangium fragile
GGGAGAGTGAGGACAGGACGCCTCAGCCGTCGATCGTGACCGTGGCGTACTCGTACTTGGTGATGCCGTTCTCGTCCCCGCGGTGCGATCGGCCGGTCATGACCTGGCCGACACCGGCCCCCGAGGAGTGGTTGCTCTCCTTATAGGCCGAGGTCCACGTCCGGGAGGTGAGTCTCACGGTCTTTCCTTGCCAGGACAGCTCACCGGCGTAGTACGTGGTGTAGTCGTTCTCGTCCCCGAAGTGCGTCCGGCCGATGATGGCCGCGTCTCCCGGAGTGTTGTAGAACGAATTGGACTCTTTCACCCTGGCGTCCCCGCCGGTCGGTGTCACCACGACCTGTTCACCGTTGATGTAGATTCGGCCGCAGCGGTACGTGGTGTAGCCGTTCTCGTCCCCGTAGTGACTCCGGCCGATCATCACCTCATTGGCCGGACACGCGAACCGGCTGCTCCATTCCTTCACGGTCTCGGTGTACGTGTGGATGATCTGGATCGATTCCCCCGCGGCCGCGGCCGCGGGGGCGGCGGGGGCCAGGGTCAGGGCGGCCAGGGCAGCCGCCGCCAACGCAGCGGGTAACGCCTTCTTGCGCATGTTCCTACCTTCGATTCCGCTTCTGTCGTCGTTCGATGCGCCGAGAGCGCGCGTGCCGGCGGCTCACGTCCTCCCTGAAACCCGGGGATCTCAGGGAAGACGTGACCGGCGGCGCGCCGGCCCCGCCCTTCATGCCGGCCCTGTCGCAGGGGTGTCGCCGCAGGGGGTGGTGCCGGGAGAGTGAGGACAGGACGCCTCAGCCGTCGATCGTGACCGTGGCGTACTCGTACCTGGTGCGACCGTTCTCGTCCCCGACGTGCGCTCGGCCGGTCATGACCTCGTTGGCACCCGCTATCGAGATGTGGTTGCTCTCTCTCACGTACCCGGTCGACTGCCGGGAGGTGAGTCTCACGATCCTTCCTTGCCACAACATCAAGCCGGCGTAGTACGTGGTGTAGCTGTTCTCGTCTCCGTAGTGCGCCCGGCCGATAATGGCCATGTCTTCCGGAGTGGAGTAATCCGACCTGCTTTCTCTCACAGCACTCGTGGTGGTCAGCGTCACCGTGACCTGTTCACCGTTGACGTAGACCCGGCCGCAGCGGTACGTGGTTTTGCCGTTCTCGTCCCCGTAGTGCGCCCGGCCGATCATCACCTCGTTGGCCGGGCACCTGAACGAGCTGTTCGATTCCTTCACGGTCTCGGTGTACGTGTGGATGACTTCGATCACTTCCCCCGTGGCCGCGGCCGCGGGGGCGGCGGGGGCCAGGGTCAGGGCGGCCAGGGCAGCCGCCGCCAACGCAGCGGGTAACGCCTTCTTGCGC
>NZ_BAAAVI010000169.1:0-1253 GCF_039534445.1 Streptosporangium fragile
CGCTCCGCTCCCGCGCTCCTCAGTCCAGTCGCCGGCGCGTCCGAACGAAGTCCCTCAGGGCGGGGAACGTGGGCACGTCCCTGCGAGCTCAATGGTGGTGCCGACGGGTGGATCTCAGGCGGCGTCGGCCAGTCGGCCCGGCCAGCGGCGGGGATCGGTCAGGCCCTTGAGGCCCCGACTCACGTCGTAGCCCGCCGCGCCCAGGCGCCCACGGGAGGCCGAGAGCATCTCCCGGGTCCCCGGCATGAACGCATGGTCGTGCACGTGTTCCGGGACCGCGTTCATGGCCAGCCGGAACGCCCGCAGTCCCGCGGTCACTGTGCTCGCGGGCACCTCAGGCAGTACCCCGTACATCCGCCGCGCCCAGTCGGGCAGCGAGTAGTAGCACAGCGCGCCGAACGGGAAGTACGCCGGCTTTCCGGGGGTGAGCGCCCGCAGCTCGGCGGGCAGGCGCGGCCACAGCAGGAAACGCACCGTGGACGCCGCCTCCGGGGTGACCCTCAGCCGGGAGTGCACCGAGGCGAAGTACGCCTCCAGCTCGGCCATGGAACCGGGGACGTCCTCGGCGTGCAGACCGACATAGGTGGCACTGCGGCGCTGCTCGGCCAGGTAGCGGTCGGCCTGCCGGTCGCTGAGCCCCAGACCCGCCCGCCGTGCCACGGACAGGTAGGACGAGACCTCCGCGCAGTGCACCCACAGCAGCAGCTCCGGGTCATCCACCCGATGGACTTTGCCGGTGTCCGGGTCGTCGATGCGCAGCTGCCGGTGGATCCCCCGGACCCGCCGGCCGATCTCGTCAGCTTCCGCCGGGCTGCCGAAGGTGACCCGGCCCACGAAGTCCGCAGTGCGGCGGAGCCTCCCGAACGGGTCCTCCTGGAAGGTGGAGTTCTGCCAGACCCCCCGCATCGCAAGCGGGTGCAGCGCCTGGAGCATGAGCCCCCGGACCCCGCCCACCCACATGGAACGGTCGATGTGTACCAGCCACGTCACCGTGTGCGGCGGCTGGACGACAATGTCTTCGATGCTCTCCATAGTAAGTAAATAATTACATCCCATTCGACGCATCGTCCAACAGGCCCCCCATAACAGCCCGAACCCCGCCAAGCAGTGACATCCAACCTCACCACCCCTCCCCCGGGGACGCGCCCACGCTCCCCACCCTGAGGGACTTCCGTTCGGACGCGCCGACGACTGGACCGAGGAGCGAAGGAGCCCGCGAGGGTGCGCCGGTGACTGGACTGAGGAGCGAAGGA
>NZ_BAAAVI010000170.1:0-1173 GCF_039534445.1 Streptosporangium fragile
GAGCAGCACCCTATCGACGGTCTGCTGCTCGTAGTCATTCGGGCTGAGGTAGCCGAGGGCGGAATGTCTTCTTCGGGTGTTGTAGCGGGTGATCCACTTGAAGACGGCCAGGCGGGCCTCACGTGCCGAGGGCCAGCGCTTGGCGCCCTGCAGCGTCTCGCGTTTGAGGCTGGCGTTGAACGCCTCCGCGGCGGCGTTGTCGGCGCTGGTGCCGACGGCTCCCATGGATTGGTGTACGCCGAGTTCGGCACAGACCTTGGCGAACTCGGCCGAGGTGTACTGGGCTCCGTGATCGGAGTGGAAGATCGCGCCGTCCAGGCTGCCCCGGATCGCGGCGGCGGCCCGCAGCGCGTCGGTCACCAGCTTGGTGCGCATGTGGTCGGCGATCGACCAGCCCGCCAATCGGCGTGAGCCCAGATCCAGCACGGTCGCCAGATAGAGGAACCGGCCATCGCCGACGGGCAGGTACGTGATGTCGCCGACGTAGCGCCGGTTCGGGGCCGGTGCGGTGAAGTCCCGCTGGATCAAGTCGGGCACCTTGTGATGCGATGGCTCGGGCACCGTGGTGCGCACCTTCTTGCGCAGGTGCAGCCCGACGATGCCGGAACGGCGCATCACTCGTGCGACCCGCTTGTGGTTGACCCTGCGCCCCCGGGCCCGCAGCTCAGCGGTGACGCGTGGACTGCCGTAGGTGCCGTCGAACGCATCGTGGATCTGCTTGATCTCCTCCGCCAGCGCGGCATCGGCCGCGGCCCGCTCCGCCCGGGCTGGAGCGGCCTTGCGCCACCGGTAGAACCCCGAGCGGGACACCTTCAAGATCCGGCACAGCCGCTTCACGCCGAAGGCGTCCCGATGGTCGTCAACGAACTCGAAGCGGCTCACCAGTTCGTCTCTCCGGCGAAATATTTCGCCGCCCGGCGCAGGATGTCGCGCTCCAGCTCCAGCTCCCGGATCCGGGCCTTGAGCTGCTTGTTCTCCTCTTCCAGCACGTCGTCGGACGATAGCGGGCCCCGCGCCAGCCGCTTGACCGGGCCCGCCTTCTTCGCCCCGGCCGTGCCGTTCGCGCGGGCCTCCTTGACCCACAGGCGCAGCGTCTCGCGGTTGATCCCCAAGTCCCGGGCCACCGACGCGTACGTCCGCGCCGGATCAGACAGGTACAACGCGACGGCGTCC
>NZ_BAAAVI010000171.1:0-1166 GCF_039534445.1 Streptosporangium fragile
CGGCCGACGTAGGTCGTCCAGTTCAGCGAGACGTGGAAGAACGCCGCGATCTCGTCGTTCGCGCCGAGCAGCCACAGCACACCGTAGAACGTGACCGCCGAGATGCCGATCGAGGTGCGGTGCGGGTTGTTGCGGGGACGGTCGACGATGTGGTGCTCGCGGCGGTCGCCGGTCACCCACTGCTCGATGAAGGGGTACAGCGCCAGGCCCGTCATGATGATGCCCATCGGGACGAGCGCCGGGATGAGCACGCTCAGCGGGATGGTGCCCCCCGCCGTCCCGAAGAGGTTGATCTCCCACGAGGGCATCAGGCGGAGCGAGCCTTCGAGGAAGCCCATGTAGAAGTCGGGCTGCGAACCCGCCGAGATGTCCGCCGGCGTGTAGGGACCGAACAGCCAGATCGGGTTGATCTGGGCGAACGTGCCGAGACCGGCGATCACCCCGAACGTAAACATGAAGTAGGCGCCGGCCTTCACCATGAAGGCGGGGTAGAAGGGGGCTCCCACCACGTTCTCGTTCGTGCGGCCCTTGCCCGGCATCTGGGTGTGCTTCTGCACCCACATCAGGATCATGTGGGCCGAGATCAGCGCCAGCAGGATGCCCGGGATGAGCAGGATGTGCAGCGAGTAGAACCGCGAGATCACGTCCTCACCGGGGTATTCGCCGCCGAAGAGGAAGAACGTGATCCACGTGCCGACCAGCGGCAGCGAGATGGCCACGCCCTCGGTGATCCGCAGACCGGCGCCGGAGAGCAGGTCGTCGGGGAGGGAGTAGCCGGTCAGGCCCTCGGCCAGGGCCAGCGTCAGCAGCAGGACGCCGATCAGCCAGTTGATCTCGCGCGGCTTGCGGTACGCCCCGGTGAAGAACACCCGGAGCGCGTGCACCATCATGCCGCCGACGAACAGCAGGGCCGCCCAGTGGTGCATCTGCCGCATCAGCAGGCCGCCGCGCACGTCGAAGCTGAGGGACAGCGACGACGCGTACGCCTCGGACATCATCACGCCCTTGAGGGCGTCGTACGAGCCGGTGTACTCCACGTGGCCCATGCTGGGCTTGAAGAAGAACGTCAGGAACGTACCGGTCAGCAGCAGGATGATGAACGAGTACAGGGCGATCTCGCCCAGCAGGAACGACCAGTGGTCGGGGAAGACCTTGCGCAGGTTGCG
>NZ_BAAAVI010000172.1:0-1153 GCF_039534445.1 Streptosporangium fragile
GGAAGACGGCCAGGCGGGCGGTGCGGGCGTCGGGCCAGTGGCGCGCGCCCTGCAGCGTCTCGCGTTTCAGACTCGCGTTGAAGGACTCGGCCGTGGCGTTGTCGGCGCTGGTGCCGACCGCGCCGCGCGAGCGGGTGACCCCGAGCCGGCGGCAGGCCCGCGCGAACTCCCGCGAGCAGTACTGCGCCCCGTTGTCGCTGTGAAACACCGCGCCGTCCAGGCGTCCGCCCCGGGTATGCGCCGCGGCCTGCAGCGCGTCGACGACGAGCCCGGTGCGCATGTGATCGGCGATCGACCAGCCCGCCAGCCGGCGCGAGCACAAGTCCACCACGGTGGCCAGGTAGAGGAACCGGCCGCCGCCGACGGGCAGGTAGGTGATGTCGCCGACGTAGCGGGTGTTCGGCAACTCGGCGGTGAAGTCACGCTGGATCAGGTCCGGCACCGGTGCCGCGTCCGGTTCCGGAAGGGTGGTGCGGACCTTCTTGCGCAGCCGCAGCCCGGCGATGCCGTGCTCGCGCATCACCCGCTCCACCCGCTTGTGGTTGACGACGATCCCGGCCGCGCGCAGCTCGGCCGTCACCCGGGGCGAGCCGTAGGTGCCGTCATGCTCGGCATGGATCCGCCGCACCTGCTCGGCCAATTGCTCATCAGCCTGGCGGCGGGCCAGCCGCGCCGCGGCGCCCTTCAACCACCGGTAGAAGCCCGAGCGTGACACCTGCAGCACCCGGCACAACCGCTTCACCCCGTAGAGCGCCTTGTGATCCTCAACAAACCGGAAGCGGTTCACCAGTTCGTCTCGTTCGCGAAAAGCTTGGCCGCCTTGCGCAGAATGTCCCGCTCTTGCTCCAGCTCCCGGATCCGCGCCCTGAGCTGCTTGTTCTCCTCTTCCAGCACGTCGTCCGAGGGTACGGGCCCGGCCAGCGTGTCCTTGCCGGTCCTGACCCCGCCGGCCGCTCGTTGCCCGCCTTCACCCCGAGCCTGCGCGGCGCGTACCCACACCCGCAGCGTCTCGCGGCTGACCCCCAGATCCCGCGCGATCGACGTGATCGTCCGGTCCGGCCTCGACAGCACCAGCGCCACCGCGTCGGCCTTGAACTCGGGCGGGTAGTTCTTCATCACCATCAGGGATATCTCTTCCCCTGGACCTCAAGAT
>NZ_BAAAVI010000173.1:0-1143 GCF_039534445.1 Streptosporangium fragile
CCGACGGCCAGCCCTTCGACCCGCTCCAGCTCCGCCACCGGCACGGCCAGCTCCAGAGTGGGAAGCTTGCGCAGCAGCACCTCCAGCACGACCTGCAGCTCGGTGCGGGCCAACGCCTGGCCCAGGCAGGAGTGGGCGCCGGCGCCGAAGGCCAGGTGCGGGTTGGGGCTGCGGGTCAGGTCCATCTCGGCGGCCGCGTCGAAGGCGCTCTCGTCGCGGTTGGCGGCCGCCATGCTGCAGATCACCGTGGTGCCGCGGGGCAGCACCGTGCCGCTGACCTCGGTCTCCTCGGGCAGGTAGCGCGGCAGGCCGAAACCGGAGTTGGCGTCCAGGCGCAGCGACTCCTCCACCGTGGTGCGGATCAGCGACGGGTCGGCCAGCAGCGCCTGCCAGCGGGCGCGGTCGGCCAGCAGCATCGCCACCATTTTGCCGATCATGTTGGCGGTGGTCTCGTGCCCGGCGACCAGCAGCGCCATGCCGGTGACGAGGATCTGCAGGTCGGACAGGCCGCCGTCCTCCGGACCGCCGGCCGCGATCAGTTCGCTGAGCAGGTCCTCGCCGGGCTGGGCGCGCTTGGCGGCGACGTGCTCGGACATGTAGGCGAAGAACTCGGCCTGCGCGGCGTCGATCTCGGCCTTGCCGTACTTGGTGAGGTTGAGCAGGGTGTCGGACCAGTAGGAGAAGCGGTCCCGGTCGGCGGCGGGCACGCCGAGCATGTCGCAGATGACGTAGACCGGCAGCGGGAAGCCCAGCGACGCCCTGAGGTCGGCGGGGGCGCCGCGCTTGACCATGTCGTCGATGAGGTCCTCGGCGATCTGGGCCATCGCGGGCCGCAGCGCGTTCATGCGCTTGGCGGTGAACCACTTGCCGACCAGGCGCCGCCAGTGCTGGTGCTCCTCGCCGCCGTCGGGGATGATCTGCGCGAACTCGCTGCTGAACACTCCGCCGCCGTCGGCCGACAGGCGGGCCGCGTCGGGGGCGGTGAGCTGGCGGGTGAAGCGCGGGTCGGCGAGCACCTGCTTGACGTCCTCGTAGCGGGTCAGCAGTGTCGCCTGGTCGCCGCTGGGCAGCGTCACGTGGGCCACCGGGCACTTTTCGCGCAGCTCGGCCCATTCCGCGGGCGGGTCCAGCGCGGCGTCGTTG
>NZ_BAAAVI010000174.1:0-1037 GCF_039534445.1 Streptosporangium fragile
GTGTCGAGGATGTGCTGGTAGGTGTCCCCGTCCACCTCGGGAAACACCGTCCGCAGGCTCTCGTGCCGGGCCACCACATCGGCCAGCGCCGCCCGCATCGCCGCCGCGTCCACCCCGCCGGACAACCGCACCGCCACCGGCAGGTTGTACACCGCCGACCCCGGCGCCACCCGATTGAGCACCCACAACCGCCGCTGCGCGAACGACACCGGCACCCGCTCCGGCCGCACCCGCGCCACCGGAGCCCGCCGCACCGCCGCCACCCCCGAAGCGGCCACCCGCCCGGCCAACTCCGCCACCGACGGCGCCTCGAACACCGCCCGCAGCGCCACCTCCACCCCCAGCACCGCCCGCACCCGGCTCACCAACCGGGTCGCCAGCAGCGAATCCCCGCCCAGCTCGAAAAACGACTCCGCCACCCCCACCCGGGCCACCCCGAGAACCTCCGCGAACACCCCGCACAACAACTCCTCCACCGGCGTCCGCGGCCCCCGCCCCATGACCGCCCCCGCCTCCGGCGCCGGCAACGCCGCCCGATCCAGCTTCCCGTTGCCGGTCACCGGCAACGCCGCCAGCACCACCACCGCCGCCGGCACCATGAACTCCGGCAACCACTCGGCCGCGAACCGCCGCACCGCCCCCGCGTCCAGCACGGCACCCGCCGACGGCCCCGGCACGGTCTCCGCCTCCGCAAGCCCGTCACGCACTTCCGCGGACAGGGCCGCCGCCTCGCCCCCGGCGCGGGTTCCCGCCCCGACCGGCACCACGTAGGCGACCAGCCGACGGTCCCCCGGCCGGTCCTCCCGCACCACCACCGCCACCCGCGACACCCCCGGATGCCGCACCAGCACCGCCTCCACCTCCCCCGGCTCGATCCGGAACCCGCGCACCTTCACCTGCGCATCCACCCGGCCCAGGAACTCCAGCGCACCATCCGCCCGCCGCCGCACCACATCCCCCGTCCGGTACATCCGCTCCCCCACACCCCCGAACGGACACGCCACGAACCGCTCCGCCGTCAACCCCGGACGGCCGAG
>NZ_BAAAVI010000175.1:0-983 GCF_039534445.1 Streptosporangium fragile
AGAGGGCGTCCGGTAGGGGTTTAGGCTGACGCGTCCTGTTTCGGGAGGGTGTTTCGCCGGAATCGCACCGGTGTGCCGGTCAGGCGATGGGAGAGCGTGCCGATCATCGCCCAGTGCACCATGGCCCGGGAGCGTTCGGGATGGGTCTCATAATCGCGGTGCAGCCGACGGTAGCGGGCCAAGATTCCCAGGGTCTGCTCGACGATCCAGCGCCGAGGCTGCACGGCGAAGCCCTTGACCTGCGGATCGCGCTGCACGAGTTCCACATCGATGCCCAAAGCGGCGCCATGGGCCACGGCGCCGTTTTTGTAGCCGCCGTCGGCCCAGACCTTGCTCACCCCGGGAAAGTGCGCGTGCAGATGATCCAGGACCTGCTTGCCACCGGTGGAATCCTGGACGGAGGCGGCCGTGATGAGCACCACCAGCAGCAGGCCGAGGGTGTCGGTGGCGATATGGCGCTTGCGGCCCTTGATCCGCTTGCCCGCGTCGTAGCCCTGGGTGGTCTCGGGGGCGTTGGGAGAGGCCTTGACGCTTTGGGCGTCGATGACGGCCGCCGAGGGCAGCACGCGCCGGCCCTTGCGGCGGCGGACCTGCTCGCGCAGGGCGGCGTGGATCTGCTCGGCGATGCCGTCGCTTTCCCAGGCGGTGAAGTAGTCATAGACCGTGGTGTGCGGTGGGAAGTCATGTGGCAGGTAGCGCCAGGCGATGCCGGTGCGGGTGACGTACAGGATCGCGTTGACCACCTCGCGCAGGTCCGTGGTGGGGGTCCGCCCGCCGGCGCGGGTGGCGCGCCAGGCGGAGACGAACGGCTCGATCAGCTGCCACTGGGCATCGGTCAGGTCACAGGGGTAGCGGCGTCGTGGGGTCATGACGTGCTCGATACCGCCTGCGGCCTGACCGTGTCCGCGAGATGATGGAGAAACTTCTGCGTTCGGCTGCGGCTAAGCGGACGAAAAGGGGGATTCCCATACCGGACGCCCTCT
>NZ_BAAAVI010000176.1:0-982 GCF_039534445.1 Streptosporangium fragile
GTAATTGACCGGTTCCGTTCTGTAGCTGCCGGGTGGTGATCCTTGCGGGTTCCGGCTCCGCCAGGATCATCGGTATGTGTGTCTGTGCATGTAAGCCCGCCTATGACACGTCCTTGACCGACGGCCAGTGGGCGGTGATCGCGCCGTTGCTGCCCACACGGACCCGCGCCGGGGCGGACGGCCGTTGAAGTTCCCGCGCCGGTTGATCATCGACACGGTGCTGTACGTGCTGGGCACCGGCTGCGCCTGGCGGCTGGTCCCGCATGATCTGGCGCCGTGGGATGCGGCCTACCGGTGGTTTCGCGCCTGGACGGCCGACGGCACCTGGGACCGCGTCCATGACGCGCTGCGCCAGAAGGTCCGTACCGCCCAGGGTCGGGACCCGCAACCGTCGGCGGCCGTCTTGGATTCGCAGTCGGTGCGGACGCATCAGGGCGGTCAGGCCGTCGGCTTTGATGCGGGCAAGCGGGTGCGGGGCCGCAAGCGCCACCTGCTGGTGGACACCTGCGGGCTGGTGCTGCGGGCGGTGGTGCATTCGGCCTCGGTACAGGACCGGGCCGGCGCCAAGCTGGTGCTGTCCGGGATCCGGGCGGCCTTTCCGCAGGTGGGGCTAGTGCGGGTGGACGGCGGGTACGTCAACGCCGTCGATTCCGGGCTGGTGGGCTGGGCCGCCGGGACGGAGAACGTCGAGATCGTCGCGGTGCCGCGCAACGCGGACGTGAAAGGCTTTCGGGTGCTGCCTCGCAGGTGGGTGGTGGAACGGACGTTCTCCTGGTTGGGACGGTGCAGAAGGTTGGCCCGCGACTACGAGCGCAAGACCGCGCATGCCGAAGCGATGATCAAGGTGGCCATGATCCGGCTCATGGCCGCCCGGCTGGCCGGGGAGGACGTCGAGCCGCACGGTCCGATCGAGACCGAAGCGGCTCGACGTCTCGCCGAAGACCTAAACCAGGAGTGATCACCCGGTTACCCAACACTTTCT
>NZ_BAAAVI010000177.1:0-951 GCF_039534445.1 Streptosporangium fragile
AGAACCTCGTCGCGGTGGTCGAGGCGCGCGACTACGTGCTGCTGCGCGCCTATGTCAACAGCACGATCCTCACCGTGGCCTCGGTGGCCCTGATTGTGATCTTCGCGGCCATGGCCGGATACGTCCTGCAGCGCCGGGCCGGCAAGGTCGCCAAGCTGGCCGACTTCCTGGTGCTGTCCGGGCTGATCATCCCGCCGGCGATCGTGCCGACCATCTGGCTGCTGCAGGCGCTGGGACTGTTCAAGACCCTGCCCGGGCTCATCCTGGTCGAGGTCGCCTTCGGCCTGTCGTACGCGGTGCTGCTGTTCCGCGCGTTCGTGGCGGCCATCCCCAGGGAACTGGACGAGGCGGCGATGCTCGACGGCTGCAACGGGTTCACCCTGTTCTTCAAGGTGATCTTCCCGCTGCTGCGGCCGGTGACGATCACCGTGATCCTGACCAGCTCGGTGGCGATCTTCAACGACTTCGTCAACCCGCTGTACTTCACCCCGGGCAACGAGAACGCCACCGTGCAGGTCACCCTCTACAACTTTCAGAGCCAGTACGGCACCCAGTGGAACCTGCTGTTCATGGACATCGTCCTGATCACCATCCCGCCGCTGCTGGCCTTCGTCTTCTTCAACCGCAAGATCGTGGCCGGCATGACCGCCGGCGCCATCAAGGGATGACATGACCTTCCTGAACGTCGAACCGGTCACCTTCGAACACCACCGGGAGCCCCTCGGCATCGGGGAACGCGCCCCGCGCCTGTCCTGGATCATCCGGACCGGCATCCCCGGCTGGCTGCAACGGGCGTACGAGATCGAACTCAGCGACGGGACGGCGACCGGCCTCGTCGAGTCCGAACAGTCGGTCCTGGTCCCCTGGCCGGGAACCGCGCTGGTCTCGCGCGAGCGGCGCGGGGCGCGGGTGCGCGTGCACGGCCGCGACGGCTCGGCCAGCGACTGGAGC
>NZ_BAAAVI010000178.1:0-947 GCF_039534445.1 Streptosporangium fragile
ACCTCGCCCCTGACGAAGATCTGGCCCTTGCCGTTGCCGGAGGCGACGCCGAGGTCGGCCTCGCGGGCCTCACCGGGGCCGTTGACGACGCAGCCCATCACGGCCACGCGCAGCGGGACCTTCAGCCCCGTCAGGCCGGCCTGGACCTGCTCGGCCAGGGTGTAGACGTCGACCTGGGCGCGCCCGCAGGAGGGGCAGGAGACGATCTCCAGGCCGCGCTCGCGCAGGTTGAGCGATTCCAGGATCTGGATGCCGACCTTGACCTCCTCCACCGGCGGGGCCGACAGCGACACCCGGATGGTGTCGCCGATGCCCTCGGCGAGCAGGGCGCCGAAGGCGACGGCGGACTTGATCGTGCCCTGGAAGGCCGGGCCCGCCTCGGTGACGCCCAGGTGGAGCGGGTAGTCGCACCGGGCGGCGAGCAGGCGGTAGGCCTGGATCATCACGACCGGGTCGTTGTGCTTGACCGAGATCTTGATGTCGCGGAAGCCGTGCTCCTCGAACAGCGAGCACTCCCACAGCGCCGACTCCACCAGCGCCTCGGGCGTGGCCTTGCCGTACTTGGCCAGCAGGCGCGGATCCAGCGAGCCGGCGTTGACGCCGATGCGGATCGGCACGCCGTGCCCGGTGGCCGCCTTGGCGATCTCGCCGACCTTGTCGTCGAACTTCTTGATGTTGCCCGGGTTGACCCGGACCGCCGCGCAGCCCGCCTCGATCGCGGCGAAGACGTACTTCGGCTGGAAGTGGATGTCGGCGATCACCGGGATCTTCGACTTGCGCGCGATGATCGGCAGCGCGTCGGCGTCGTCCTGCGACGGGACGGCGACCCGGACGATCTGGCAGCCCGCGGCGGTCAGCTCGGCGATCTGCTGGAGCGTCGCGTTGACGTCGGCGGTGACGGTGGTGGTCATCGACTGGACGGAGACCGGCGCGTCACCGCCCACGGG
>NZ_BAAAVI010000179.1:0-932 GCF_039534445.1 Streptosporangium fragile
CATCCGGCGTATGTGATTTTCACGTCGGGGTCGACGGGGCGGCCCAAGGGGGTGGTGGTCGCGCATGCGGCGGTGACCCGGTTGGTGGAGTCGACCCGGGGCTGGTTCGGGTTCGACGAGACCGATGTGTGGACGCTGTTTCATTCGTGCGCGTTCGACTTTTCGGTGTGGGAGCTGTGGGGGGCGTTGTTGTGCGGGGGCCGGCTGGTGGTGGTGCCGTTTGCGGTCAGCCGGTCTCCGGAGGCGTTTTTGGCGGTGCTGGCCGCGCAGCGGGTGACGGTGCTGAACCAGACGCCGTCGGCGTTTTACGCGTTGCTGGCCGCGGAGCGGGCCTGGGACGGGCCCGCGCTGGCGCTGCGGTGGGTGATCTTCGGGGGGGAGGCGCTGGAGGTGGCCCGGGTGCGGGAGTGGGCCGGGCGGGCCGCGGTGGGGGCCGGGCCGGGTTTGGTGAATATGTATGGGATCACCGAGACGACGGTGCATGTGACGTATGCGCCGTTGGGGGCCGGGGCGCGGGCGGGTCTGATCGGGGTGGGGATCGCGGATCTGCGGGTGTTTGTGCTGGATGGGGGGTTGCGGCCGGTGCCGCCGGGGGTGGTGGGGGAGATCTATGTGGCCGGGCCGGGGCTGGCGCGGGGCTATCTGGGCCGGCCGGGGTTGACCGCGGAGCGGTTTGTGGCGTGTCCGTTTGCCGGGGTGGGGGCGCGGATGTATCGGTCGGGGGATCTGGGCCGGTGGGGGCGGGATGGCCGGTTGGAGTATGTGGGCCGGGCCGATGCGCAGGTGAAGGTGCGCGGGTTCCGGATCGAGCCGGGGGAGATCGAGGCGGTGCTGGTGGCGCATCCGGGGGTGGCGGATGCCGCGGTGGTGGTGCGCGAGGACCGGCCCGGCGACCGGCGCCTGGTCGCCTATGTGGTGCCGGCCGGGACGGC
>NZ_BAAAVI010000180.1:0-877 GCF_039534445.1 Streptosporangium fragile
GATGTTGTGAGGCTGGCCTAATAGTTCTTCCTCAGTGAAACCACTGATTTTAATGAAGTCAGGATTAACGTACGTGATATGGCTTTGAGGGGAGGTAGTCGAAAGGGCACTGTTGCAAAGTTAGCGATGAGGCAGCCTTTTGTCTTATTCAAAGGCCTTACATTTCAAAAACTCTGCTTACCAGGCGCATTTCGCCCAGGGGATCACCATAATAAAATGCTGAGGCCTGGCCTTTGCGTAGTGCACGCATCACCTCAATACCTTTGATGGTGGCGTAAGCCGTCTTCATGGATTTAAATCCCAGCGTGGCGCCGATTATCCGTTTCAGTTTGCCATGATCGCATTCAATCACGTTGTTCCGGTACTTAATCTGTCGGTGTTCAACGTCAGACGGGCACCGGCCTTCGCGTTTGAGCAGAGCAAGCGCGCGACCATAGGCGGGCGCTTTATCCGTGTTGATGAATCGCGGGATCTGCCACTTCTTCACGTTGTTGAGGATTTTACCCAGAAACCGGTATGCAGCTTTGCTGTTACGACGGGAGGAGAGATAAAAATCGACAGTGCGGCCCCGGCTGTCGACGGCCCGGTACAGATACGCCCAGCGGCCATTGAGCTTCACGTAGGTTTCATGCATGTGACACGGGCAAAGATCGGAAGGGTTACGCCAGTACCAGCGCAGCCGTTTTTCCATTTCAGGCGCATAACGCTGAACCCAGCGGTAAATCGTGGAGTGATCGACATTCACTCCGCGTTCAGCCAGCATCTCCTGCAGCTCACGGTAACTGATGCCGTATTTGCAGTACCAGCGTACGGCCCACAGAATGATGTCACGCTGAAAATGCCGGCCTTTGAATGGGTTCATGTGCTGCTCCATCAC
>NZ_BAAAVI010000181.1:0-864 GCF_039534445.1 Streptosporangium fragile
GATCCTCACGACCATACGAAGGACGCTCACCACGATCGAACGACCGCCGCTCACCACGGTCCTGACCGTAACCACCGGAACGGTCGCCACGGCTGGAGGAGGGCCGGTCACCCCGGTAACCGCCGCCGGGGCGATCGTCACGGTTGTAGGAAGGGCGGTCGCCCCGATCACGGGATCCGTAGGAGCCACCGCGGGACTGGTCGCGGTCGCCGTAGGACCGCTGGCCACCGCGCGAACGATCGTCACGGTCGAACGAGGGACGGCCGGCACCCCGGTCTCGGTTGAATCCTGGACGGTCACCTCGGTCCCGCGAACCATAAGAGCCGCCCGAACGCCCCTCTCGACGCTCACCGTAACGGGGGCCGTCACCGGGACGCCCCCTCTCAGCACCGCGGTTGTCGCGGTAACCCCGCTGACCGCCAGATCCGCGGTTTTCGCCCTCTTCGCGGCGGCCCGCGCCGTCACGCCCGTTATCACTGTTCACTTCTGGTCCATTCGTCTGCTCACTGTGCGAGCGCGTCCCATCATCTCGAACGGATGGGACGGTTCGCTGTGCGGGCGGTCTCCGGCCGCGGGATGCGCCCCGTTCGCTGTCGCTGCTCCGCGCCCCACCGTGGTCCGGCGCGAAGAAGGCCACCCGCTGGTGGGGTGGCCCGGCCTCTCCAGCCTAGCAAGCCCGGGAAAGTCCGTAGGCCCTGTCCCTCGAGCTTCCCCGGCTCCCTCGCGATCGCGAGGTGATCCCGTAGAACGGGCCAGGCAGACACGACCCCGCTCCCGAAAGTCCCCGCACCTACCCCGTAAACGCAGAAAAGGGGCCCCACCCCAAGGGTGGAACCCCTTCCCGCAACAATTGTCCGGCGGCGA
>NZ_BAAAVI010000182.1:0-842 GCF_039534445.1 Streptosporangium fragile
GTCAGTAAAGGGATAGCCAGAAACATACAGCGCCGATCTTGAACACCGGAAGCCGAATCGAGAGGAAAGATCCTGTCGCTCCGGCCGTGACCTTCCCGTTACATTTGTTCGGCCTTGAAGCTGTTGTTGTAGTTGAGGGTTATGCGATGTGTTTCCGCAGATAGGCGGGATCTTGTGGCGAATGTGAATGATGTGGTGTGATCGGAGAAGTGCCCTCGGTCACGGCCTCGATGTGACGCAGATCACATGAAATCGATGGCACCGATCCAGCCCGAGCCACGTCTAAGGTCCCCATGGCTTTCCCGATCCGGGCGCCCGGACCGGACTTCCAGCTCCCGGCTCGTCTCCCGCCGTTCCGGAAGCCACTCGGAGAGAGCTTCCGAGAGTCCGCGCCGCCTTCGCTGAGCGCTCCGCAGGAGGCTTGATCCTTTCGCTGCGGGACCGGCAATGATCGGCGGAGTCCCGGTGCATGATCGCCTGGTCCGGCCGCAGAACGCCGTACAGCCTCTCCGGCGTCGAGTGAAGGCTGTTGCGGCGTACGAGAGCAGCCACGCGTGGGAGGCGGATCCCGGCGGGTCGACGGGCATTGTGCAGTGAGGAGTGTTCTGAGCACGGAGATCGGGTCGTGGATCCTCGGAGAAAAGTCTCCCCGGGATCTCGGAGAGCCCCGCGGGAGAGTTCCGGGCGGAGAACGCCGGAGACCGGACCATGTGCGCTGGACGCTTGTGTCAGGCGCCTTCTCCGGTCCTCAGGCGGGCGGCCTTCCGGGAGCGGCGTGTCGCTGTCAATGTGAGGTCTCGGGACATGCTTAACCAGTCGTTCTCGGGACATGCTTGACGACT
>NZ_BAAAVI010000183.1:0-826 GCF_039534445.1 Streptosporangium fragile
CAGCCATTACTGGAAACGCTGGCTCCAACATCACGAAATCAGGCTGTAGTACTAGGGGCTGTACGGGGTTGAGATCAGAGGGATCCGCCTGCGCTGTGGTCTCCGGTCCCGGCAGGCCGGCGCCAGGACGCCTGGAGGCCTCACCGACGAGGAATGGTCCGTGACAGTACGTTGCCGCTCAGGTCGAGTGAGGTCAGGTGGGTGAGGTCACCGAGCGATTCGGGGACCGTGCCCAGGTGGAGCCTCGACAGGTCGAGGCTGGTCGACCCGGTCCGCAGGCACCTGTCGATTCGTGCGGCGGCGGCCGATCGCCCTGTTCCGGACCCCATTATGATCTCCTTTTCCGTCCACGCCCGCGCACCTGGGGCCACCCCTGCGTCGTCGCTGCCCCGGCGCCCCGTTGGCGCCGTTTCGGCCACGGGGGCGGCGACGACGTTAGAGGGCGGCGCTGACGATCGGCTTGTAGATCATTGGACGCGCGGCTGCGGGTCCGGTCTCCCCACGGGCGATGCCCTCGCCGATCGTCCGGCAGGCCCTCCCCGGATCGGGCGCCGGGCCGGTGAGCGAAGGGCCTGCCGGGCCGGCGGGAAGGCGGCCATCGGGATGGGGAGCCACGTCGGGCGGTTGCGGGACTCGTAGACGACCTCGTAGGCGGCCTTGTCGAGTTCCGGGGCGCGGAGCAGGACGGCGTCCTCGGTGCGCCGGGTGTGCCGGGTGCTTCCGCCCGGCGCGTGAGCTACGGTCAGCTCCAGGTGGCGTTCTTGAGCACGGTCGGCAGGCTCGGGGTGTTCCAGTAGTCCACCACCAGGATCTTCGACGTGGGCAG
>NZ_BAAAVI010000184.1:0-823 GCF_039534445.1 Streptosporangium fragile
GGTCGACCAGCTCCAGGTGCATCCGCCCATCGGGGCGCGGGGAGGCCAGGCCGATGGAGGCCCAGTTGCGCAAGGGGCTGACGTCCACCGCCAGGGCGATGTCGGCCGAGGCCTGGGAGAGCTTGTCGGTCAGCTTGGGCCAGGCCTCGCGCGGCACGTTCGGGTCCGGCGGCGGCGTCGCCTTGCGCGTCCTGTTCAGGTACGCGCGGTCGAACTCCGCGTCTTCCATCTTCTCCAGCTCGTCCCGGATGATCTCTTCGGTGACGGTGTGGCCGAGGGCGGGCAGGCACATCCGCCACGTCTCCGGGTCCAGGCGGGAGAGGTACTTGGGCGCGTACCACTCGAAGTAGGCCACCGCGGGGAACTCTCCGGTGGCGTAGATCTGCTCCACCAGTTCCCGGCCCGCGGCCCGCTTCTTGTTCAGCCAGACAGACTTCTCGGTGCCGCCCGCGCTCGCCCACCACACTTGAGCGCGCGGCCGGGTCAGCATCGCGGGGGAAAAGGCTTGCTCCAGGCGGTCGTCCTGGTGGGCGAAGGCCTCGGCGATGATGCCCATGTCCAGCGACGGGCCGTGGCCGGCCTCCTCGGTGTTGGCCGTGATCCCGATCCGCGAGCGGGTCTTCAGGCAGATGATGGCCTCATTGCCGTTGCCCTTGCGGGCCCGGAAACGCTTGGCCAGCCTGCTCTCTTCGATGGTGGCCAGGAACTCGTCTTCCCACCGGGAGCGCGCCATGGTGCGCGTCTGCGCGGCGTAGGTGATGTTCTGGCGGGCCCAGGCCATCGCCCGGTGCGTCATCGCCCCGAGGATCTGCTGAGTCTTGCC
>NZ_BAAAVI010000185.1:0-820 GCF_039534445.1 Streptosporangium fragile
TCACCCCCGGCCCGCTGCCGGAACGAGACCCGCAAATTGGCATGACGGCGGAGCATCCTGGCCACGGCGTCCCGCAGCCGGGACGCGTCCAGGGGGCCGTCCAGGTCAAGGACCAGCTGGGCGGTGTAGACGTCGGGTGCCGCCTCGTCGAACAGGGCGTGGAAGAACAGGCCGTGCTGCAGCGGCGACAACGGCAGGATGTCCTCAAGCTGGCTCACGTGCGCTCCACTCCGCGTCGAGTTCCGCCGCGAACGCGTCGATCTCTTCCTGGGCGATGGGGACGATCAGGTCGGACGGGGTCAGGCCGCCGCCTGTGTGCCGGGACAGGCCGGTCAGCGCGGCGAACCACGCCTCGGCCAGTTCCCTGACCTGTTCCTCGTCGTACAGGCGCCCCGCCCAGGACCAGGTCGCCCGCAACCGGGGCCCGCCCGGCAGGTCCCGGGTGACGGCGTTGACCTCCAGCGCGTGCGGGAGGGCGAGGCCCGGCGCGTGCCCGCCGCCCACCGCCTCGGACTCGGGCGCCGGAGACCAGTCGGTCCCGGCGGCGGCCTCGACCCGGCCCAGGTAGTTGAAGGCCAGCTCCGGGGTGGGGCGGCGGGTCAGCCCGGCACCGGCGGAGGTGAGGTGGCGGAGCAGCCCGTACCCGATGCCGCCGTCGGGCACGGCGCGAAGCTGCTCCTTGACGCGCTTGATCGCCTGGCCGGCGGTGGGACCGGACAGGTCGGACCAGTCGGCGGGCCCGGGGTCGAGCCTGACGGGGTGGAAGGTGGTGAACCAGCCCACGGTCCGGGACAGGTCCACCCCGGGGAAGACGTCCTCC
>NZ_BAAAVI010000186.1:0-797 GCF_039534445.1 Streptosporangium fragile
CGGCGACCTGCCTCCTGCCGAGGAACCAGTTGAGCGGGATCACGATGGCGGTGACGACGACGAAGAGGAGGACGTTGCCGGCGGTGGACAGGCCGTAGAAACCGGCCTGGTACTGCTTGTAGATGATCGAGGCGATGACGTCGCTGGTGAACCCGGGGCCGCCGCGGGTCATCGTCCAGATCAGGTCGAACGAGCGCAGCCCGCCGATGAACGACAGGATGATCACCGAGTAGGTGGCCGGCCAGCTCAGCGGGAGCGTGACGTGCCGGAACCGGTGCCAGGCGCCTCCGCCGTCGACCGCGACGGCCTGGTAGTAGTCCTGCGGGATGGACAGGATCCCGGCGATGTAGATGACGGTGGCCAGGCCCACCCCCTTCCACACGTCCACCAGCGCCACCGAGAGCAGCGCCGTGTTCGCGTCGCCGAGCCAGTCGGGGCCGTCGATGCCGGCCAGCGCGAGGGCCTTGTCGACCAGGCCGGTGTCCGGCTTGAGCAGGACGCTGAAGGTGATGCCGACCGCGACGGTGGACACCAGCACCGGGAAGAAGACGATCGAGCGCAGGAGGCCGCGCAGCCGCAGCCGGGAGGTGAGCAGCACGCCGAGCAGCAGCCCGAGCACGACCTTCAGGGCGCTGGTGACCACGGCGTAGACGATCGTGTTCCGGAAGCCGACGCGCAGGTTCTGCTCGGCGAGGAAGTCGCGGAAGTTGGCCAGCCCGACGAATTCGCTGTCGAAGAGCGTCCAGCGGGTGAGGGCGAAGTAGAAGGCCATCGCCGTCGGGACCAGGAAGATCACG
>NZ_BAAAVI010000187.1:0-734 GCF_039534445.1 Streptosporangium fragile
ATGCTCGTTGTCCGCGGTGGTGACTAGGCTGTGGGTCAGGCCACTCTTGGCATCGACACCAATGTGGGCCTTCATGCCAAAGTGCCACTGATTGCCTTTCTTGGTCTGATGCATCTCCGGATCGCGTTGCTGCTCTTTGTTCTTGGTAGAGCTGGGTGCCTCAATGATGGTGGCATCCACCAAAGTGCCTTGGGTCATCATGACGCCTGCTTCGGCCAGCCAGCGATTGATGGTCTTGAACAATTGACGGGCCAGTTGATGCTGCTCGAGCAGGTGGCGGAAATTCATGATGGTGGTGCGATCCGGCAGGGCGCTATCCAGGGATAATCGGGCAAACAGGCGCATGGAGGCGATTTCGTACAGGGCATCTTCCATGGCACCGTCGCTCATGTTGTACCAATGCTGCATGCAGTGAATACGCAGCATGGTCTCCAGCGGATAGGGCCGTCGGCCATTGCCCGCCTTGGGATAAAACGGCTCGATGACTTCCACCATGTTTTGCCATGGCAGAATCTGCTCCATGCGGGAGAGGAAAATCTCTTTTCGGGTCTGACGGCGCTTAGTGCTGAATTCACTATCGGCGAAGGTGAGTTGATGGCTCATGATGTCCCTCTGGGATGCGCTCCGGATGAATATGATGATCTCATATCAGGAACTTGTTCGCACCTTCCCTAGTGGGTTAGGGGCTGACCAGTGGCCCAACTTTTTCAAGGTGCCAAAAACGGATGATAAGT
>NZ_BAAAVI010000188.1:0-660 GCF_039534445.1 Streptosporangium fragile
CGGCGCACCGTCCAGCGCGCCGCATCCCGCAGCCCCGCCGTCAGACCGGCCCGCAGATCCGGCAGGACGGGCGTTTCACCCGCAACCTCCACCAGCGAGGCGAACAGCGTGAGCACCCCGGCCGCGCCGTACTGCACCGCGCACGGGTCGGCGGTCGCGCCGAACCCCGTGACGGGCCACAGCCTGCCCCCCGGCAGGGGATCGGCGATCTGCGCGGGCGACATGGTCCGCAGCACGTGGGTGAGCCCGTCACGCAGCAGGCGGTCCTGCTCATCGGCGCCCGGCAGCCGGGCGCCCATCGTGGTGGGCGGGAGCCCGGTGGCCATCCGGTCCAGGAACGCCTCCACCCGGTGCAGGTCCCAGCGCCGGGCGGGATCCTCCCGCATCAGCCCCAGAATCACCGGGGCCAGCGCGGTGGCCACCGGATCGCCCGCGGCAGCGACGCACACCAGCGTCTCCACCCGCGCGTCCCACGACCGCGCCCCGTCCGGCCGGTCCTCGGCCAGCAGCGGATGACACTCGGTGGCCAGGAAGAACAGCGTCGCCCCGAGGGCGTACAGATCGGCCGCCACACCCGGCGCCGGCGCGTACGCGGCGGCGCGCATCTGCTCGGGCGGGGCATAGCCCGGGGTGAAGGCCCGCCCCACCGGGGCACCGGGC
>NZ_BAAAVI010000189.1:0-625 GCF_039534445.1 Streptosporangium fragile
ATGGCGGGTGTGAGCCAGACGACGGTGTCGCTGGTGCTGAACAACCGTGCCGTCACCGATGTGCGGATCGCGCCGGAGACGCGGGACCGGGTGCTGCGGGTGATCCGGGAGACCGGGTATGTGGCCGATCCGGTGGCGCGGCGGCTGGCCGCGGGGCGTAACCGGATCCTGGGCGTGTTCACCTACGAGGCGGTCTTCCCGGCCGAGAGCGCCGACTTCTACCACCCGTTCCTGGTGGGCATCGAGGAGTGCGCCGAGGAGGTGGGCTGCGACCTGCTGCTGTTCACCGGCGCCGGGGCGTCCGGCGGGCGGCGGCGGATCTTCAGCGAGGACAGCCGGATCCGGCTGGCCGACGGGTGCGTGCTGCTGGGGCGCACCGTGGACCGCGACGATCTGGCCCGGTTGCTGGCCGAGCGGGTGCCGTTCGTGTCGGTGGGCCGCCGGGACGACGCCGGCGCGCCGGTGCCGTATGTGGGCGCCGACTACCGGCCCGCGGTGCGGGCGCTGGTGGAGCGGGTGGTGGCGCTGGGCCACCGGCGGCTGGCGTACGTCGGGGCCGGGGCGGGCGCGGAGTCCTACGCCGACCGGCTGCGCGGTTTCCGCGAGGCGGCGGCGGCCCTCGGGG
>NZ_BAAAVI010000190.1:0-596 GCF_039534445.1 Streptosporangium fragile
GGAGACGGAGGTGCACCGGTTCGACATCACCGCGCCCGGCGCGCCCCGCTACGTGTCCTCGGGCAAGGTGCCGGGCCGGCTGCTCAACCAGTACTCCCTGTCCGAGCACGAGGGACACCTGCGGGTCGCCACCACCTCGACCTCGGGCCGGAGCAGTTCCAGCGCGGTCTACGTGCTCAGGGCCGACACCCTGGGGAAGGTCGGCGAGGTGGGCGGCCTGGGGAACGGCGAGCGGATCTACTCGGTGCGCTTCATCGGCCCGGTCGGCTACGTGGTGACGTTCAAGCAGGTGGACCCGCTCTACACGCTCGACCTGCGCGACCCGGCGGCGCCGGGGAAGACCGGCGAGCTGAAGATCACCGGCTACTCGGCCTACCTGCACCCGGCGGGCGACGGACGGCTGATCGGCGTCGGCCAGGAGGCGAGCGAGCAGGGCCGCACGCTCGGCACCCAGGTCTCGCTGTTCGACGTCAGCGACCCGGCCAACCCGCGCCGCCTGTCCCAGCTGTTCCAGAAGGACTCGGGCTCCGAGGCCGAGTGGGACCCGCACGCCTTCCTGTACTGGGCCAAGACCGGGACGGCGGTCCTCCCGCTGA
>NZ_BAAAVI010000191.1:0-595 GCF_039534445.1 Streptosporangium fragile
CCACCCGCCGCTGGGCAAGTGGATGATCGCCGTGGGCGAGCAGATCTTCGGGATGACCCCGTTCGGCTGGCGGTTCGCCGCCGCCGTGGTCGGCACGCTGTCGATCCTGATCCTGGCCCGGGTCGCCCGCCGGATGACCCGCTCGACCCTCCTGGGCTGCCTGGCCGGGCTGCTGCTCGCGCTGGACGGGCTTCACTTCGTCCTGTCGCGTACCGCGCTGCTGGACATCTTCCTGATGTTCTGGGTGCTGGCCGGGTTCGCCTGCCTGGTGGTCGACCGCGACCGGGCGCGGGAGCGGCTCGCCGACTGGTACGAGTCGTCGCCGCCGAGCGACCGGGGCCCCTGGCTGGGCCCGCGCCCGTGGCGGATCGCCGCCGGGCTCTGCCTGGGCGCCGCCTGCGCGGTCAAATGGTCGGGCGGGTTCTTCCTGATCGCCTTCTTCGTGATGTCCCTGCTCTGGGACGCCGGGGCCCGCCGCGCGGTCGGGCTGAACGCCCCCTACCGGGGCGTACTCGACAAGGACCTGACCGGTGCCCTGTTCTCCATGGTCCTGCTGCCCGCGGTCACCTACGTCGTCTCCTGGTCCGGCTGGTTC
>NZ_BAAAVI010000192.1:0-593 GCF_039534445.1 Streptosporangium fragile
GGGATCCTGTCGTTCACCCCGCTCGGGCGGTTGGTCCGGGACCGGGCCGGGACGGCCCCGCGGCAACCGGTCGTCGTCGTCGGGGAGTATGACGACGACATGCACGCGATCGGCGCGCTGGCCGACGGCCGGGGCGCGGGCGAGATCGTCGGATACCTGGCCGACCTGGGGCACCGGCGTTTCCTTCACGTCGCGGGCCCGCCGGACTGGGCATCGGCCCGCAACCGCCGGGACGCCTATCTCGACGCGATCGCGCGACGCGGTCTCGAGTCGGCCGATGTGATCCACGGTGACTGGACGATGCGGTCCGGTTACGAGGCGGCCGCGCGTCTGCGGGAGGAGCCGGGCGTCACCGCGGTGTTCGCGGCCAACGACTACATGGCGATGGGCGTCATCCGCGGACTGCAGGACCGGGGCGTCCGCGTTCCCGAGGACGTGAGTGTGTTCGGCTGGGACGACGAGCAGTTCGCGGAGTTCCTGTCGCCGTCGATGTCCACCGTGCGCGTCGATCGCGAGGCGCAGGGCCGTCAGGCGATGCTGTCCCTGCTCGCCCTCGTCCGCGGTGAACCGGCGCCGCGCACGGAGGAGGGCCT
>NZ_BAAAVI010000193.1:0-592 GCF_039534445.1 Streptosporangium fragile
TCCCGCCCCGGTTCGCCGCCGGTCACCCGCAGCCGCAGCATGTCGTGGCGGTCCAGCACCGCCTGCACCGCGGCGGTCAAAGACTCCAGCCCCAGATCCGGCGGGACCCGCACCACCACGGTCTGGCTGAACTCCCGGGTGGACCCGGCCAGGCCGTCCAACCAGGCCATGATCGGGGTGGCGGGCAGGTCCCCGACCCCCGCCCCCTCCGGCTCGGCCACCACCCCGTCCGCCGCCGCCGCGACCGCGGCCAGCTCCCGCACGCTCTGATACCGAAACACCTCCCGCGGCCCGAACACCACCCCCACCTGCCGGGCCCGCGCCACCAACTGAATCGCCAGGATGCTGTCCCCGCCCAGATCGAAGAACCCGTCCTCCACCCCGACCCGCTCCACCCCCAGCACCTCGGCGAACAACCCGGCCAGCACCGCCTCCCGGGCCGAGACCGGCCCCGCCCCGGACACGGCCACCCGCGGCGCCGGCAACGCCGCCCGATCCAGCTTCCCGTTGCCCGTCAACGGCAACGCCGCCAGCACCACCACCGCCGCCGGCACCATGTACTCCGGCAACCGCCCGGCCGCGAACCGGCGCA
>NZ_BAAAVI010000194.1:0-591 GCF_039534445.1 Streptosporangium fragile
GGGCGAGCGGAGCGTTATTTCCCCTGCCGGAACCTGGCCACAGAGTCGAAAGATAATTTTGTGCTGGCGCCGGAGGATTATGCGGAGGTTGAGGAATGGGGAACGATCACCGGTATTGTTCACAGCCATCCTGATGCCACCACCCAGCCGAGCGAACTGGATAAAGCGCAATGCGACGCGACCCTTCTCCCTTGGCATATTATCAGCTGGCCAGAAGGCGATCTCCGTACCATCCACCCGCGTGGTGAGTTGCCGCTCCTCGAGCGACCATTCGTGCTGGGCCACTACGATTGCTGGGGCCTGGTGATGAGCTATTTTCGGCAAACCCACGGCATCGAGCTGCACGATTACCGCGTTGATTATCCGTGGTGGGAAAAGGAGTATCCGGACAATTTTTATCAGGACTGCTGGAATGAATGCGGGTTCCGTGAGTTTGATGGTCCACCGCAACCGGGTGACATGGTGATCATGCAGGTGCAGGCGGATAAGTGGAACCACGCCGGGATTCTGCTGGAAGGGAATATGCTGCTGCATCACCTGTATGGCCATCTCAGCAAGCGCGTGCCGTATGGTGGATACTGGATGGAAAGG
>NZ_BAAAVI010000195.1:0-576 GCF_039534445.1 Streptosporangium fragile
GCCCGGGGCGCCTCGCGCGAGGCGCCCCGGGCAGGGGGCGAGGCGGAGCCGTCAGGGTTGCCGGGTCACCGTGACGTCGTCGATGCCGGCCTCGACGAGGGAGGCGCCGGAGGCGTCGGCGGCCTCGACGAGGACGCGGACGCTCTGCCCGGCGAAGGCGGAGATGTCGACGGTGGCCGTGGCCCAGGCGCCGTTGCGGTTGGTGGCCGCGCCGAGGTGCTGGAACACCTGGGTGGTGGTGGAGCCGACGACCTTCACGCGCAGGAAGTCGGCGTTGGAGGCGTTGGAGCCGTGGGCCAGGTACCAGGAGAAGCCCAGCTTGAGCGTCCCGTCCGCCGGCAGGGTGATGGCCGGTGACCGGATGCTCGTGGTGCCGCCGTCGAGGTCGTAGGCGCCGGCCGAGGAGCCGGCCAGGCGGCCGGTGACCAGGTCGTTGCTGCCGCTGACGGTGGTGCCGAGCTGTTTGGCGCCGCTGGAGGAGGTGGCCTCGGGGTCGCCGCGCTCCCACTGGCCGGACGTGGCGGTGTCGGTGCCCGCGGGGTTCGCGGTCCAGCCGGTGGCCGTCTCGAAGGTGTC
>NZ_BAAAVI010000196.1:0-573 GCF_039534445.1 Streptosporangium fragile
GATGTAGCCCTTGTCGAAGCGCATGCCCTCGGTGAGCTCCAGCTCCAGGCCGAAGGTGTTGCTCTCCTCGACGGTGATGACGCCTTCCTTGCCCACCTTGTCCATCGCCTCGGCGATCATCTCGCCGATCTGCGGGTCACCCGCGGAGATGGAGGCCGTGGAGGCGATCTGCGCCTTCGTCTCCACGTCCTTGGCCAGCTTGGACAGCTCCTCGGAGACGCGCTCGACGGCGGCCTCGATACCCTTCTTCAGGGCCATGGGGTTGGCGCCGGCGGCGACGTTGCGCAGGCCCTCGCGTACCAGAGCCTGGGCGAGCACGGTGGCGGTGGTGGTGCCGTCACCCGCGACGTCGTCGGTCTTCTTGGCGACTTCCTTGACAAGCTCGGCCCCGATCTTCTCCCACGGGTCTTCGAGCTCGATCTCCTTGGCGATGGAGACACCGTCGTTGGTGATGGTGGGGGCGCCCCACTTCTTCTCCAGCACGACGTTGCGGCCCTTGGGGCCGAGGGTCACCTTGACGGCGTCCGCAAGCTGGTTCATACCGCGCTCGAGACCGCGCCGGGCGTCCTCGTT
>NZ_BAAAVI010000197.1:0-570 GCF_039534445.1 Streptosporangium fragile
CCATGAACGCCGTCGCCGAAGCCCTGTGCGCGGAGATGTCCGGCGCCGTGTTCGCCTTCACCCAGTCCGACGAGTGCTCGGTCCTGCTCACGGACTTCGACGCCCACGGCACCCAGCCGTGGTTCGGCGGGGTCGTGCAGAAGATCACCAGCATCGCCGCGTCCATCGCCACGGTCGCGTTCAACCGCGCGTACCGCGTCGGCCACGACGACGCCCACGCCATGTTCGACGCCCGCGTGTTCACCATTCCCGACCCGGTCGAGGTCGCCAACTACTTTCTGTGGCGGCAACGCGACTGCGTCCGCAACAGCATCACCATGGCCGCGCAAGCGGTGTTCTCCCACCGGCGGCTGCACGGCGTCTCCACCGGCCGGATGCGGGAAATGCTGTGGTCCGAGCACGGCGTCGACTGGGACAACTACCCTGCCGAGGTGAAGCGCGGCCGCGTGTGCACCCGCCACACGGCGGAGGAACCGGTCACGTACGTGGATGGGCGCACCCGGCGGGAGACCACCACTCTCGCGGTCCGCTCCCGGTGGGTGTCCGAGGCGGCCCCGCACTTCACCGCCG
>NZ_BAAAVI010000198.1:0-570 GCF_039534445.1 Streptosporangium fragile
GACGCCGAGCAGATCGCCGGCCGGGTCAACCAGATCCGCGCCGAGATCGAGAACACCGACTCCGACTACGACCGCGAGAAGCTGCAGGAGCGCCTCGCCAAGCTGGCCGGCGGCGTGGCCGTCATCAAGGCCGGCGCGGCCACCGAGGTCGAGCTCAAGGAGCGCAAGCACCGCATCGAGGACGCCGTCCGCAACGCCAAGGCGGCCGTCGAGGAGGGCATCGTCCCCGGCGGTGGCGTGGCCCTGCTGCAGGCCGGCGCCAAGGCGTTCGACAAGCTGGAGCTCAACGGCGACGAGGCCACCGGTGCCGCGATCGTCAAGAAGGCTCTGGAGGAGCCGCTGAAGCAGATCGCCGTCAACGCCGGCCTCGAGGGCGGCGTCGTGGTGGAGAAGGTGCGCAACCTCACCCCGGGTGAGGGCCTCAACGCCGCCACCGGCGAGTACGTCAACCTGTTCGAGACGGGCATCATCGACCCGGCCAAGGTGACGCGTTCCGCGCTGCAGAACGCGGCGTCCATCGCGGCGCTGTTCCTCACCACCGAGGCCGTCATCGCCGAGAAGCCCGAGAAG
>NZ_BAAAVI010000199.1:0-570 GCF_039534445.1 Streptosporangium fragile
CGTTGAGCGCCCACATCAGCAGGTGCGGGTCGTCCAGCCGGCGGGCCATCGCGATGGCCTCGGCCGACAGGGCGTCGCAGCGCGGGTTGTCGACCCCGTCGTACAGCTCCTGGGCCAGGCCGCCCAGCAGCCGGACCCGCTCGGGGCTGTCGGTCTCGGGAAGCTCCCGCAGCGCGGCTTCGAAGCGGTTCACCAGCTGGCACTCCACCGCCTCGTAGGAGTCGCGGAGCGCCCAGAAGGCCGGGGCGTCGAGCGCGGTCAGGGCGCGGATCACCGGCTCCGGGCCTGTTCCCGCCCGGTCGGCCGCGCGGATGGCCTCCGCCCGGGCCCGGCGCGCGCCGATCGGGTCGCCGGCCTTCAGCAGCGCGTCGACCTGGCGCAGCAGCAGCTCCACGTGGTCGGCCGGGTCGCCCGCGGCGGCGTTGTGCGCGGCGATCGCCCGGCCCCACCAGGTGGCCGCCTCCTCGTAGGCCAGGCGCAGGCCCGCCTGCTCGGCCGCGGCCCGGGCCCAGCGCGCCGCCTCGGCGTACGCCCTGGGCCCGGCCTCGACCGCGTGGTGGGCGATGACGG
>NZ_BAAAVI010000200.1:0-561 GCF_039534445.1 Streptosporangium fragile
TTGCGGGTTGCGATCGCTCGGAGAATTGTATAGTAGGTCTGTGGTTCGCGGATCCCGAATTCGGTGCGGAGCAAGAACTCTGGCTCATTATGGAGAACGCCGTGTTCCGAGAGGATGTGTGAGTTGATATTCTCGGCTAGTGACGCAGTTGGTGTGAGGGCTTGCAGATAGAACGGGGTGCCGCCAAACACGCCCCATGACTGGAGGATTGAATCCGGGTCATCGGTAGGATAGAGCTGTTTCGCATCGGCGAGAGCAAGCGGTGGCAGGTCGATTGTTCCAGTCCGTCGCCCGTACAGGGGGCTGCCACCACCGAGGACTTTGTCCTCCATAATGCTGATTGAGGACCCGACGAGTACTAGTGTGATTTCGCTCTCTTGGAGATGAAGATCCCAGACGCGCTGAATCTTCGACGGGAGTGCCTCATTGGATTCGATCAGGTAAGGGAATTCGTCGAGGATGACGACCGCGTCTTCTCGGCTCAGTGCTCGGAGGAGGGCCTCCCAGTCGCGCTGGATGTCCTCAAGAAGTGGGAACGTTTCGCTTGCGGTTTCGACGAAG
>NZ_BAAAVI010000201.1:0-559 GCF_039534445.1 Streptosporangium fragile
GCTCGTACTGGGGAAACGACGAGCGATGCTCGACGTTCGAGATCAGCATCGTCTGGTCCCGGTAGCCGAGGCAGTGACTGTAGGCGGGCACGTCCCGTGTGGCCGCCACCGCGAGTGGAATCCCTCCGTAGACGTATTTGTCGTCGTTGCCGAGTGTCACCTCGATGTCGAACTCCTCGATGACAGTGGCCGTCGCGGCCGCCAGGTCGAGACCACTTTGCAGGAAACGTCGGTAAAACGGCTCGTCGCTGCCGGTGGGGTCGACGTGGAACTGGCGATGGAACTTCCGCAGAGTCGTAACGGCGAACTGCGAGACATCGACACCTTCGTACCGGACACTGGTCGGATCGTCGAAGTCGTCGACGGACGGGACCGAGCGACCCTCGATCACGGCGTCCAGCGGGTACGGTGTCAGTCCGAACGCGTCGAGCATCGCCTCGCCGTAGTGGCGACAGATGTCACAGACCGAGTCGTCGCTCCATCTCGGCTCCTTCCGCAGACAGAGATCAAGCCCAGCGTGACACCGGAGAACGATCGGCTCGTAGCCACGTGTTCGAAA
>NZ_BAAAVI010000202.1:0-559 GCF_039534445.1 Streptosporangium fragile
GGAAGAAGATCATACCCCCCGCGGGGCAATTGATCGCCCAGCACTGCTTTCAATCCGCGATATCATCGAAGAGAGGGAACCACTTGCGACAGCCCGTCTCGACGACTATCTCAATCCATCAGTACTCGAAGTCTCTCTCGACGACGGGCTCTGTGACGCCGACGGAGCTCGGATCGATGTCCAGTGGACGACGCAGGACGATTACAAGTTCCATTATACGGATACCGCGGACGTGACTCTTCGCTGGGGAAACCATCCCCACGGCGGGGACTATCTCCACGTCTCTGGGACAGAACATTACCATCCGCCGCCAGATGCGAGTTCAAATCCTGCTGACGTCGAAGACTCCTGTATCACGCAGTCCCTCGAAGAGTTGGTCACTCGCGCCGTTCTCAAACTCTGGCGAGTCGCCTATCCCACAGACTCGTATTCACCGCTAAACGCTGGAAGCAATCCACCCTGAGACAGAAAGCGATGGCACGACATCACAGAAATTATGCGGAGCACGAGATGTTACCGGAGCCACCGTTTCATTGGATTCGGCAATCACCTTCCAGAG
>NZ_BAAAVI010000203.1:0-558 GCF_039534445.1 Streptosporangium fragile
TGCCCTGGCCGCCCTGACCCTGGCCCCCGCCGCCCCCGCGGCCGCGGCCACGGCCACGGAGGAATCGATCCGGGTCATCTTCGCGTCCGAGTGGACCATGAGGGAATCGAACAGCCGGCTCGTGTGCCCGGCCAACGAGGTGATGATCGGCCGGAGTCACTACGGGGACGAGAACGGCTACACCACGTACTACTGCGGCCGAATCTACATCAACGATGAACAGGTCGTGGTGACACCGACCGGCGGGGACGCCACGATGAGAGAGCCCGATTCGTTCTACAGCACTCCGGGAGACGCGGTCATCATCGGCCGGGCGCACCGCGGGGACGAGAACGGCTACACCACGTACTACGCCGGCGCGCTGTCCTGGCAAGGAAAGACCGTGAGACTCACCTCCCGGCAGTGGACCGGGTCCGTGAGAGAGACCAGGCACACCTCGGGGTCCGTCATCGGCCGGGTCATGACCGGCCGATCGCACGCCGGGGACGAGAACGGCATGACCAATTACGAGTACGCCACGGTCACGATCGACGGCTGAGGCGTCCTGTCCTCACTCTC
>NZ_BAAAVI010000204.1:0-555 GCF_039534445.1 Streptosporangium fragile
TGGCGGCGCCGAACGTCTTGGTCGCCGTCACGGTCCCGCCGCCGGCGCGCTGCTCCACGTCTACCTCCACGGGAGGGTTCCCGTCGCCCCAGAACACCCGCGCGGTGTGCGTGTCGGCCAGGTCGGCGTCGGTGAAGTCCACCTTCAGGGTGAGCTCCTTGCCCACCGTGCCCTTCAGCGGAAGACCCGAGGGCTCCTGGATGACCGGGGCCGCGTTCGCCACGCCTTCCCCGGCCAGGGTGACCACATGGGCCGGCTCGGCCCCGTCGGCGGTGGTGAAGGTCAGCGTCCCGGTCGCGTTGCCGTCCTGGGTGGGGGCGAAGACCACCGTCACGGTGCACGCCTGGCCCACCTTCAGCTCGGTGGGGCAGGTGTTGGTCTGCTTGAACGGCCCGGTGACCGCGATCGCCTTCAGCGGGAGCGGCGTGTTGCCCCGGTTGGTCAGCGTCACCGTGCTTTCATCGCTTTCCTGCCCCACCTGCACCTGGTTCGTCCAGTTGATCCCGGTCCTGTCCAGCCAGGGCTTGACCGTCGCGCTGGTGGCGGCGGTGTTGT
>NZ_BAAAVI010000205.1:0-545 GCF_039534445.1 Streptosporangium fragile
GCGGTGATCGAGACCGGGGTGGACGGGCAGCGCCCGTACATCGTCAGCGAGTACATCGACGGGCCGACGCTGCACGAGGTGGTGACCACCCAGGGCCCGCACGCGGGCTCGGCGTTGCACCGGCTGGCGATCGGCACGGTCACCGCGCTGGTGGCGATCCACCAGGCCGAGATCGTGCACCGCGACTTCAAGCCGTCCAACGTGCTGCTCGCCCCGGACGGCCCCCGGGTGATCGACTTCGGTATCGCCAAGGCGCTGGACCGGACCTCCACGCTGACCGCGACGGCGATCGGCACGCCCGCCTACATGACGCCCGAGCAGCTGGCCGGGGAGCACGCCGGGGCGCCGGCCGACATGTTCGCCTGGGGCTGCACGATGGTCTTCGCGGCCACCGGGCAGCCGCCGTTCGGCACCGACAGCCTGCCGGCGATCTTCAACCGGATCATGAACCTGGAGCCGGACCTGTCGGCGATCACCGATCCGGCCCTGCGGGACCTGGTCGGGCAGTGCCTGGCCAAGGATCCCGCGCGGCGGCCCAGCGCGGG
>NZ_BAAAVI010000206.1:0-524 GCF_039534445.1 Streptosporangium fragile
GCGAATGGCCTGTGTCAGTATGGCCTGTTCCCGTACCCCGCTGACCTGTGCCACGCTCTCTTCTCCGGCTTTCACGCTGGCCGCAAAGTCCCCGGCCAGCCGGGCATAGCGGACATTACGGTCCGGTTCACTGATGATGGTTGCCGGTCGTTGCTCTCCGCCCTGCCAGCGATATATGTTAACCCCGGCATCCTTCATGGCCATCAGCGCACTGCCTGTACCGGTTCGCTGCCCGCTGTCGGTTATCAGGACCTGTACGTTATGACGTGCGGCACCGTCTAGCAGGGTTAACGTCTCTTTCAGGGAGAGTTTTTCGCCCTGGTCAACGATAACAGTACTGCCCGGCGTGAAGGCCATGCCTTCCGGCAGCTGACGACGTCCGGTTATCAGCTCACCGGACAGCCGTTCATCCTGCTTCAGGTTCATCTGCGAGCGACGGTCAGCAGCGATAATCTGCACCTCCCGCCCCTGCTCCCGGGCCATCATGACCAGTTCACCCACCCGCTCACGCTGCCCGGCTGCAC
>NZ_BAAAVI010000207.1:0-521 GCF_039534445.1 Streptosporangium fragile
CTTCGGCCTGGAGCTGGAGCTCACCGAGGGCATGCGCTTCGACAAGGGCTACATCTCGCCCTACTTCGTGACCGACCCGGAGCGTATGGAGGCCGTCCTCGAGGACCCGTACATCCTCGTCGTCAACTCCAAGGTCTCCGCCAACAAGGACCTGCTCCCGGTTCTCGACAAGGTCGTGCAGGCCGGCAAGCCGCTGCTGATCATCGCCGAGGACATCGAGGGCGAGGCCCTGGCCACCCTGGTCGTCAACAAGATCCGTGGCCTGTTCCGCTCGGTCGCGGTCAAGGCCCCCGGCTTCGGTGACCGCCGCAAGGCCATGCTCGGCGACATCGGCATCCTCACCGGTGCCCAGGTCATCAGCGAGGACCTCGGCCTCAAGCTGGAGTCGACCACGCTCGACCAGCTCGGCCGCGCCCGCCAGGTCATCGTCACCAAGGACGAGACCACCATCGTCGACGGTGCCGGCGACGCCGAGCAGATCGCCGGCCGGGTCAACCAGATCCGCGCCGAGATCGAGAACA
>NZ_BAAAVI010000208.1:0-521 GCF_039534445.1 Streptosporangium fragile
CTTCGGCCTGGAGCTGGAGCTCACCGAGGGCATGCGCTTCGACAAGGGCTACATCGCCCCGCTCTTCATCACCGACTCCGACCGGCTCGAAGCGGTCCTGGACGATCCCTACGTTCTCGTCGTGAGCGGCAAGGTCTCCGCCAACAAGGACGTGGTGCCCCTGCTCGACAAGGTCGTGCAGGCCGGCAAGCCGCTGCTGGTCATCGCCGAGGACGTCGAGGGCGAGGCCCTGGCCACCCTGATCGTCAACAAGATGAAGGGCATCTTCCGCTCGGTGGCGGTCAAGGCCCCCGGCTTCGGTGACCGCCGCAGGGCCATGCTCGGCGACATCGCCATCCTGACCGGCGGCCAGGTCATCGCCGAGGAACTGGGCCTGCGGCTGGAGAGCGCCACCCTCGACGTGCTGGGCCGGGCCCGCAAGGTCGTGGTGACCAAGGACGAGACCACCATCGTCGACGGTGCCGGTGACGCCGAGCAGATCGCCGGCCGGGTCAACCAGATCCGCGCCGAGATCGAGAACA
>NZ_BAAAVI010000209.1:0-517 GCF_039534445.1 Streptosporangium fragile
CCCCTTCCGGCGATGACCGGCCGGCCGGGGTGGAAGGCGGGGTGTGCCCTCCCCGGTGGGACGGGGAGGGCACACGCACGTGCCGGGGCCACGCCCGGCCGGCCGCGTCACGGCGGACGGCCGGGCGTGGAGACCGATGACCTCTCAGATCACCAGGTCTGGTGGCACATCGTCTGCCCGCTGCAGGTGCCGGTGTGGAGACCACAGGTCACGTTGCAGTCCTTGAGCTTGGACTCCTCGGCGGCGGGGAGCATGTCCAGAGCGGTGATGTCGAGCTCCATGATGTTCTTCCTTTCCTTTGTGGTGGTGGCGAGACCGTTGACCACACGCGGGGGCGACCCCCGCGCGCGGCGGCCTCGGGTGACCCGCCCCGGGTCGGCACCCGGGGCGGGAGATTCGGTCACCGGGTGCCCGGCGATGCGGGTGGCCCGGTGTGCAGGAAGGCGGCGACCCGGTCGAGGACGAGATGCCCGCCGCTCTCCGCGAACGGGTCGTGGTCGGCGCCGGGAACCTCCAG
>NZ_BAAAVI010000210.1:0-507 GCF_039534445.1 Streptosporangium fragile
CTCAGCGTGGCCGCGGAGGTCATCGCGCACCTGGCCGACACGCGCCGCGAACTCGTGTTCGGCGGCGTCGTGGAGGTCGCTTTCAAGACGGTCCAACTCGCGAACCAGTTCGGTGAGGTCGGCGTCGTTCATGGGGTTGTTTCGTGAACGCGCCATGGGGTGTTTCGCTGACTATCTCTCATGGGGGGTTGTTTCGGAGATCGGCGACGCGCTGTTCGAGGAGGCGCGTCTCGGCGTCGAGGACGTCGATCCCGGCCTCGATACGGTTCGCTCTCGCCAGCGCGAGCTGTGCGACGCGATAAGCGTCCTCGGCAGTTGGCTCAGTCATCGTCGACGAGCATCCAGAGGTTCGCGTTGCCCACCTTCCGGCTCGTGATCACCCCCTCTTGTTCCATATCGGTGAGCTTCCCGTACGCCGTCCGGTATTCGCACCCCACCTCCTCGGTGATCTCCTGCGTGCCAGGGGCACCGTTGAACTGCCGAAGTGCTTTCAAGGACGATTTCACC
>NZ_BAAAVI010000211.1:0-507 GCF_039534445.1 Streptosporangium fragile
TGAAGAGGTGAACATTAATGTGCACCGGGAGCGCGGGGAGGATGTTGAGCCGGGAGATGATTTCTGATGATGAGTATCGCGCAGGTCAGATCGGCCGGAAGTGCCGGTAACTATTATACCGACAAGGATAATTACTATGTGCTGGGCAGCATGGGAGAACGCTGGGCCGGCAGGGGGGCTGAACAGCTGGGACTGCAGGGCAGTGTCGATAAGGATGTTTTTACCCGTCTTCTGGAGGGAAGGCTGCCGGACGGAGCGGATCTAAGCCGCATGCAGGATGGCAGTAACAGGCATCGTCCCGGCTACGACCTGACCTTCTCCGCCCCCAAAAGTGTCTCCATGATGGCCATGTTAGGTGGCGATAAGCGCCTGATTGATGCACATAACCAGGCCGTGGACTTTGCTGTTCGTCAGGTGGAGGCGCTGGCCTCCACACGGGTGATGACGGACGGACAGTCAGAAACGGTGCTGACCGGTAATCTGGTGATGGCACTGTTTAACCACGAC